>JABMPR010000050.1 GCA_013202895.1 bacterium
ATTTCATTTAAAGTGCGTTCACTCATCAGTATTCTTTTCCCATTTGATTCAATAAATATGCTTTTATAAATCCGTAAATATTCCAATTCATAATCGCTTGAATATTACCGGTCTCATGTTTTGTACGATGATCCTTCACCATGGTGTAGGGATGGAAGACATACGATCGGATTTGGTTGCCCCACCCGATCTCAGTTTTGGAAGATGCCATCTGGTCCATTTTGGCCTGCTCTTTATCCTTCTCCAACTGATGGAGTCTAGCTTTCAGCATCTTCATTGCAGTTTCTTTGTTCTTATGCTGAGATCTTTCATTCTGGCATTGTACAACGATGCCAGTTGGGGCATGCGTCAGCCGTACAGCTGAATCTGTTTTGTTGATATGCTGGCCACCAGCCCCGCTGGCGCGGTAAGTATCTACTCTAACATCGCCCATATCAATGATGATCTCGATTTCATTATCGAAAATTGGATAGACAAATACAGAGGCAAAAGAGGTGTGTCTTCGGGAATTAGAATCAAATGGACTGATCCGGACCAATCGGTGAACACCGTTCTCTGCCTTAAGATATCCATAGGTATAGTCGCCCTTCACCTCAATGGTCGCATCCTTTAAACCGGCTTCATCACCTGGCAGATAATCCAGTACCTTCCAATTCCAGCCACGATTATCAAACCAACGCGTATACATTCTAAACAGCATCTCAGCCCAATCCTGGGATTCCGTCCCACCCGCACCAGGATGAATGGTAACAATGCAGTTGAGGACATCATCCTCATCGCTGAGCAACTGCAGTAATTCATAATTTTCTAATGTTTTCTTGAATTTACGGAGAGATTTTTTCAGGTCTGAACTAAGACTTTCATCCCCATCTTCTAGAGCGAGCTCCAGCAGAATATCCATGTCTTCTTCGTGGTTAAGAACATTTTCCCAGTCAGCGACTTTGGATTCCAGTAAGTTTATACCTTTAAGGATTCCCTGAGCCTGGGCTTGATCACCCCAGAAATCGTCTTTTAGAGATTCAGATTTTAGTTCTTCCAACTCTGAGTTGATTTCATCAAGGTCAAAGATGCCCCCTTAGCGTATCCAGACGCTCCTTCAACCCACTTAATTCGTCTTTAATTTCGTCAAACATAACTTATAAGGTGCTCCTGGTATAGAGATAGTAACCATTGATGAGCGTCACCGCCAGATTAATGTACGGTGTCATCGTACTGAGAATTTTCCAGACTGTGCCTTTTACTATCACCGTATCGTTGGGATAAATCTTGGGAATATATTTGTAATCCCCAGTCTCTAGAAAGGCTTCCAGATTTGCAAATACAATTCGATTTTCACCTTCGTTCTGATTAAATCTAATAATTTGAATGTTTTTGAGTTTCGCCTTATCCGTTGGACCTCCAACATAGCTGAGCAATGAAATCAAATCGGCATCACTTGGAACAATAGTCACACCGGGTCTTACTACTTCACCCCAAACACGGATTACCATACTCAATTTTCCGGTTTCAGGATCCATAACATATTTGGGGTCTGAATTTCTTGACTCATTATCTTGAGCCCATGATATTTGAATAATGAAAAGTATTGACAGTACAAATAATAGTCGTTTATGCAATCTGTTTCCCTCGCTTACAAGGCTACCACTAGAAATGGTAATTAATTTCAATCTTCTGTATCTCAGACAACTCATGATGACTGAATGAGTAGCCAATAATAAACTTTTTTAAGCCAATGCCAAGCCCAAAGGATGGCATATAACCATCATATCCACCACGCATAAATACAATGTCTTTGATATTAATTTCTGCACCATATTGAGCTACGTTTTGATAGCGCGTTTGAATCGATGATGAAAAGGAGATGATGCTTGCATATTTTTTTAAATCTTGGGATATTGCATAACCCAGCACAGTATTGCGCTTGATGGCGTCTTGATGATCCGTGCTCCAATACACCGGAGTATTCAGTATATCACTTAGGAACAGGCCTATTGAGAACTCAGTGTTTATAAGGATATCGTTCATACCACCTAAATCAAAGAAGAATTGACCTCCGAGATCAATACCCGTCCCAAGACCACGATTATTGACCAGCAATTTATCAAGATACTTTATGGATGCTCCCACAGGCAGGCGACAGGGAATTTTGAAGAATTTCCAACCCAGATTAATCTCAAATTCATACTGCCTGGCTATTGAAAGAAAGGCCGCGTCTTCACGATATGCGATTTCGCTACCATCTGAACCAGCTAGGGCGAAAACCGAGTCTCTTCGGCCTCCTAGCGTGAGTTGTGATAGATTGGGGCGGGTCGTGAGCCCATCAATACCATTATGGATCAGAGTAATCCCAAACAGGTAATTTTCTCCTATGGGAAGTGTAGCTTCCATTCCCAGGTTTGTCGAAAGACCACTAAAATTTTCGTAGGCCATACTAATGTAGGATGTTGACCCATTGGCAAATCCCGCTGGATTATTCAGTGCATGCCCGCTACCCACAGCAAATGCTGCAGTACTATGGCCCATGGATTGAACTTGCGGATAAAGGCTGGCCAGCAGAAAAGCATCTGCGTATTCTCCACCAGGTAGAAGAGCTATAATAAGTAATAGAGCTAATCCTATGCGCATCATGTGTTTCATCTATTTTTCACCATCTTCCCAGTAGGTCCAACTAGTTCTTCGTCATCCAGATGACCTCGAATACGATAGAAATAAACACCGTTTGCCACAAAATCTTCATGACGATCACGACCATTCCAGGGTACCTCATGGTAGCCAATTGCTCCTAAAGGAATACTTACCCGTGCATTGAAGTTGTCAATGCTGTGAAGTTTAAAGCCAGCAAGAGTATAAACATCTATGATTACATCATTTAAGGGTTGGGTAAGTTCATAAATGATCAGCGTTTCGCCCTCAAATGGATTTGGGTAATTTCCATAATCAATGATCTCACCTTCTCCTGCAACAACGCCTGTCATATCTTCCATATCGGACCAATTTCCCAGAGCGTCGCTTACTCTGTATGATATTTTATGCTCACCTATGGATAAATCCAATGCGGCAGAAATCGATAAAATACGGGCAGATGTGCTGGTATCCCCAAGCAGAACACTGACGGGTGAATCATCTATAAATACTTCAACGTCTTTATCATCCCAGGCAAATCCATTTTCGTCTTCAGCTAAGAGGTGTAACCGACCATCCTTCACCAGATAATCACCATCGAAGAAAATCTGTCCTTCCATCATCATTGAAACATCTGGGGCGATTTCATCGAGCTTTAGACCTCTAGCAACCAGCCCTGATTTGAGTAAGGAATAATCATCCCCAGTGTTTTTAAGAATTTGCCACACTGCCAATTGTTCATCTTTAAAGAATACTGGATTTTCGGTATTGATTTGTACCGATCCTGACGGATCCAACATTTTGATCTGATAAACAGTCGAATCAGGATCCAATAATACGCCAGGTACGGATTCAAGCTCATTGGCATATGGTACAATACGCAGCCAGGCAGTATCTGTGGAACTGGAATGCATGTATCCATGAGACCAGATAGGTATACTATCGCTTCCAAGACCATCATAACTGATACCCAATCCAGGCATTATCTGGTAGTAGCTCGGCACAATTGCGGCCTGCAGGGTATTGTCCCCCTGATTCACATCTCCTTCGATCTCTATCGATGCGGAGACATCAACCACTCTTGAACCAAAAAAGGCTGGGATAAAGAGCGTGTTATTTCCTTCTTGAACATCAACTTCCCGTGTCACAGATTGCTGAAATCCAGCCGATGAATCCGCATACGCCAGATTGGCCGTCCCCCTGGGCATACCTCTCAAAGTATAATCAAGTAGAATTCCACATTGTTTACCTGATATTCCATCTTGTATCTCGTTGAGTGTCAGCGAGATATCATCTGGTAGATAAAGTATAAAGGTGTTTGAATTTCGCAGAAATAAGCCCTGTTGAAATGCCTTGAAATAATAATAAGTGGTGGCATCGTGGGCATCAAAAACGATTGTATCTGATAATGTCCACCATTCAGTGGTATGAATCAGCTTGTATGTTTCATTGTTCGCTCCCGAAAATACTACAATCAAACTATCAGCAGTGTTTAGGCTTGAATGAAATCGTGTTTGGAGCGGGATATGATCCGAATTAGCCAACTCTGCGGCCGTAGGAGGCTCATGCTCAAACCAATCTGTAGATATAGCGTAGGGCGTGTAACCATGGATTGCAGAAAGATTCGGTCCGCGATCTAGGGTGTAAATGAGTCTGCTCTCACCACTTGCCGGGGATACTTCCTGCTCGAAAGTAAATTGTTGACCCGATTCTGTAGCATAAGACTTCGCGCCTGACCACCAGGGAATGCCCACGGCGTTAATGGCTAAAAGGTCAATAGCACCAGACTGATCACCTACATATTCGAATTCTAAATCCTCTGTATCTGAGTAGATAGCATTTTCAGAGTTGATTAGATCTCCAGATTCAGGTAAAGCCAGACGGGTCGTGGGATCACCCAGAAAATTGTATTGGAATAGCATGGAGGGTTTTAAATAATCATAGCCGCTATTGGCCAGAAAGTATTCCATGCGAGCTGTATTAATAATATCACCCACAGGCCGATCTTCCTCCATTAAACCACTCAGCATCGGTTGTATCATTAGATAATCATTGATAATCCAACCTACACCGGAAGATCCAAACCATCCAATGGCACCTGTAGGAGACTCAGTTAAGACAACCTCCCCCAAGCCTCGAACCTGTGCAAAAGATGCTGTAAAACAGGTCATACTAGTAACGAAAGCAGGCGGCGTATTAGCATTCAAGTATTGAATATCGTCTCTCACAAAGAGAGAACGATCCGCCCATACTGCCCCTCCACCATGTCCCAGAAAATTGATGAGTAATTTGCCCTCATTCCATTGAGAGACGAGCGAGTCTGTATCACCCCAAAATATCTGCCCCTCTGAATCGCGATCGATAAAAATCCTTGATGGCAAATAGGCCTTTGGGATATTGTTTTTAAGCAGCTGCTCACTCTGATATTTAAAAGTTGAATCGAAGCCCGCTATTGTGATAAGCTCATTCTGCCATTTCCCAAAGTTATCCTCAGCCCCATAGCGTATGAGTTTTGACAAAGTGATATCCAGATCCTCTAAATTACTGCAAGGAATACGACCGATATTCATATCCGGTAAGTAATCATTGCCATTAAGCAGTGAAAACCAGTAATCGGCTTCGGCAGCCCCCCAGCCATATGTCTGCATATAAAATGTGGGGATATTTTTGAGCCGGATATCGCGTTTGGCCTGTTGCGGATTGGAAATAGCGTCTCCAATCAAGAGCGTGTATTCTGGTTCTGAAAGCCAATGGTTGTTCGCATATTTTAAAAATGATTGGATGGCGTATGGTGAATTGATTCCATGGTTGAATTCATCATAAATATCTGCAATACTAACAGCTACGGGAGACCAGCCCTCACTGGTTTTAAATTCCAGATATTCATCCAGACCACCCATAAATTCAGGAGTCGAAATTACAATAAAATCTCCATCCTGATCGCGGAGTGAAGCACTGGTATCTGCAATGATCTTAATAGGTTGCAGCAAGCTTTCAACTGTCGCCGCCCAATAATCAGGTGTGGCGTCTGTCGCCTGATCTTGAAATACTAAATTGTATTGTGGGGTTTGAGTTTCCCAGTTTTCGCGAATAGTGAATCCGGCAATCTTTGAAAGCCCTTCCTTATAGATCACCAGATCAGATGAGGAGAAGCCCTTTATTTCATATTCAAGATTTGTTGGTGGATTAATAAAGGATTTACGAAATCTTAGAGCATCGTTATTGGCTAATAGCATATGTTCATAGCTAATCTCGAGCCAATTCAAAACTACTCTGTCATAATTTCCTGCTTCCATACTCACAGGGGCAAATATTTCCAGTGTGTTGTTTCCTGAAGCAGATAAATTATTATGGGAGAGGTTTAAAGCAGCCGGTGAAACAAGTGTGTATTCTTCCTGCTGTGACCAGCTCCCCTGCCCAATCGAGTTAGTGTTAAGAAAAGCATAAAGGGTATGAGTGCTCACTTCACCATAATTTTCGCTATAAGTGAGACCATGTAGTCCAATAGAAACCTGGATATTCTCACTGGACCCTCTAAAAGGATCAGCCACAAAAAAGTCAACTTCTTTGGTCTGCCCCGAGTTTACAGAATTCCAAAAATAATGGTCACGGGTAATTGTAGGTAAATTAGTGTCAACCTGCCCTAATCGATCAAAGATTAAATCCTCTTCAACATGGACCAAATCCCAGAATGTGGTGGGTCTAAGTGGCTCAGCATCAACCAGAGCTCCGGACTCCTCAATTAAGCGTAATCCATCATCACCACCCCAATCAAGCCAGTATACACTAATGTCAGAAAATGGATCAAAATATTGGGAGGATCCCTGGAAGTAGTTCTGTTTCCCGATAAAATCAAAATAATCCCCCTCATCAAAAATTCCATCCCCCCCATCGTTAACATAAATTGGCTGTTGTTCGCCTTTATGAGTGAGTGTGATAGAACGACTCTGAATTTGATCCTCAGGGAAGTCCTCAAGCTCTGCCAATAAATCATAAGATATTCGATAGATACCGTCTGCCAGGAGATACAGTTTGAATTTTCCGGTACCCAACCCGATTGGTGTTGATTCTATCGCATCAGAATGTGAAGCAGTGCTTGATTTAAATAAATCGGATCATTTGGAGAGGAAACGCTGCCTGTCAGATCAGATTGGATCTCCACAGTGAGTTGTTCTGAAACCAGCCAGGTATTGGCGCTGATATCGTAAACAGCTCCCAGTAGATTGACTGCCCACAGGGCTAAGCCCTGCCCCTCTCGAATAAGTTTATATGAAACCTGAGTAGTGCCTGGTTCTCCCTCTGGAAGCACTGAAAGCTCCATACCCTTGGCTTCTTCAATACCAGGAATTATTAAATGTGGAGCTGTGAACATTTGAGGAGCGTCGCCAGAAACCGTTATCAGGGGTGGTCCACCAGAAGTATAGATCAATTTTGAGAGAACCGGAAGGCTGTGACCATTGACATCCACCGTTGTGTTCCAACCAGGGAACTCGACCCCTGTATTAGTGAAGATGATCTGATCAGCGTCTGGAAGGTTTATCTGCCAAACAAATCTGCCAGAGGTGATTTCTACAACCCGGTTTGCCTGATCAGCAACAGACGCCCCATTCATACTAGTCCCCATGAGGAGAGTAACCAGCAACAAGCGTTTCATATTAAAAAATGAGGTTATTTAGGACTTTGCGAAGTTGAATTTCATCCAGCCCTCGCTTCATGATCCCATTGTGGACATGTGAAAGCGTGCCGGTTTCTTCGGAAACCACCAGGACGTGCGCGTCGGTTTCTTCAGACATACCCAGAGCAGCAAGATGGCGAGTCCCTAATTTCATCCTGGCACCGTGAGGTTCTTCTGAGAGCGGTAAAATACACTTTGCAGCATCTATGACTTCATGACTGATGATTACCGCACCATCATGCAAGGGTGAGGTGGGGTTAAATATTGAAACAAGTAATTCTGATGATACCCGGGCATTGAGAGGAGTTGATTTCTCTTTGATGTGTTTGAGCCCAACTTCCCCTTCCATGACAATAAGTACTCCCCACCGCTTTTCCTGACAAATCAGTATGGCTTCGACAATTTCGCTGACAAGCTGTAAGTTCTTTACCCTAAAGAGGTAACGAACAAATGGATTTTGACCAAGATAGATAAGAATTCTTCTTAACTCTGGTTGGAAAAGGATCACAACGGCTATTACCCACACTGTAGATAGATTGGAAAGAAACCAGGACATACCGTGCAGCTCTGCCCATCTAACAATTACTGATAAGAGGATCAGGATGAGTATACCAGAAAGCAATTGAGCAGCCCGAGTACCTCTAAAAACTTTGTATAAGGAGTAGAGAATGAATGAGACAGCAATAATGTCAACCAGATCATATACTCTAAAGGAGAGAAAGGCTATACTAAATAATTCATAGCGCCAAAAATAGATTGCCAGCGCAGCTACGCAGAAACCAATAATGGAATAGAGAATTTTCTTTTTATTAGACATCAGTTCAATTTAACCGGAATGCTTCTGAATGGCACTGAAGATATCAAGTGCCTGGCGTGTTTCAGCAACATCATGTACTCGATATATGTGCACTCCCTGGTGGTAAGTGCTCAAAACTGCAGCCAGTGACCCTCCGATGCGTTCAGAGGGTGTGGAATCATCAATCATCCCGATAAAGGATTTTCGCGAGGCGCCTAAGACTATGGGTTTGTTGAATGAATTAAATTCCGCTATATTCGCTAAGATGCGCAAGTTATCATCCAAGTTTTTGCCAAACCCAATACCAGGGTCCAGAGCAATCTGATTTCCATTTACCCCTGCTTCAATTGCTTCCCTTATCCGATCATTAAAAAATTCATTTATTTCTGAAATGACATGAATGTACCCAGGAGCCTGCTGCATGGTTTCTGGAATACCCTGCATATGCATCATCACATATCCAGCCTTACTTTCAGCGATTAACCGAAACATTCCAGCATCGTTTTTTCCTGCAGATATATCATTAATAATGTGAGCGCCACAGCTTAGCGCTACCTCAGCCACTTTTGATTTCTGAGTATCTACTGAGATCAGCACATCCGTGAAGGAGGCAACTTCTTTGATTATGGGTAGAATCCGACTCATCTCCTGATCAGCATTTATAGGCAAGGATCCCGGACGGGTAGATTCACCACCGATATCTAAAATATCAGCTCCCGCATCGCTCATTGCCTGTGCTTGTTTTATAGCATCATCTATGTCCAGAAATTTACCGCCATCACTGAAAGAGTCAGGGGTCATATTCAAAATCCCCATAATCAGGGGATTTTGAATGTTTAGATTTCGGTCCTTGAGAGACCAGCGTTTTCCTGTTCCAGATATCATCGAATTCTGCCGATCATTGGAAATGGTGATTGGTTTTACTCTTTAGATGAATCCTGAGCAGATTTGGTGTCAGGACCAGATTTAGTTTCAGCAACAGATTTCACTCTAGATCCGGGTTTCTCGTTAGGAACAGCTTTAGCAACTGGACCGGGCTTTTGTTCATGATCAGATTTTTTGTCTGAATTCCTCCCAGATCTTGGATGAGGATTATTTGGTCGGCGGCGCGGATTATGGGAGTGGGATATGCTACGGAATGGTTTTGCAGCAGGTGATCTTTTGGAAGATTCATCTGGTTCAATTTTTAAAATCTTATCCAATTGTAAGCCGTCAATAGTTTCTTTATCCAGAAGTATATCAGATATCTCAATCAGTATTTCTTTATTTTTGACAATAATGTCATGGGCATTTTTATAAGCTGCATCGATGATTTTTCGGACTTCAGCATCAATTTTCTTCGCCATATCTTCACTAAAGTCACGGTGCATACCAAGTTCTCTACCGATAAAGATCTCTTCGGTCTTCTGGCCATAGGTCATTGGACCCATTTTGTCGCTCATACCCCACTCTGTAACCATTTTTCGGGCGAGACTGGTTGCGCGTTCTATATCGTTCCCAGCTCCAGTTGTCATCTGGTTCAGAACGACTTCTTCTGCAACACGCCCCCCCATAAGTATGGCCAGCATACCATCCATATATTCACGGGAGTAATTGTACCTATCATCTACCGGTAGTTGGGCTGTTAGACCCAGAGCTCGACCGCGAGGGATAATGGAAACTTTATGCACAGGATCGGTGCCCTTGGTCATGCGAGCAACCAGTGCATGTCCGGCTTCATGGACAGCAGTGGTTCGTTTTTCTTTCTCGTTGATGACCATGCTGCGACGTTCTGTCCCCATCATCACCTTATCCTTGGCGTGCTCAATATCAACCATGGCAACATTTTGTTTTTTATGCTTTGCTGCAAGTAAGGCTGCTTCATTTAGGAGATTGGCAAGATCGGCTCCTGACATACCAGGTGTACCTTTAGCAATGATATCGAGTCGCACATTTTTGGCCAGGGGAATATTTTTGGAGTGAACCTTGAGGATGGCTTCGCGGCCTCTCACATCTGGGTTGTCAACAATGATACGACGATCAAAACGACCCGGACGTAATAGGGCTGCATCTAGAACATCTGGACGATTGGTTGCAGCTAGCAGGATCAGATTATCTGTCGTTTCAAATCCGTCCATCTCAACCAGTAAGGCGTTCAGCGTTTGTTCACGTTCATCATGTCCACCGCCTATACCAGCGCCACGCTGGCGTCCTACAGCATCCAATTCATCAATAAATATGATGCAGGGTGCATTTTTCTTGCTTTGTTCGAAAAGATCGCGAACCCGACTGGCACCAACACCCACAAACATTTCAACAAAATCAGCACCACTCAGACTGTAGAATGGCACGGAAGCTTCGCCTGCGACAGCCCTGGCTAGAAGTGTTTTCCCTGTTCCTGGAGGTCCAACCAGCAATGCTCCCTTGGGAATTCTACCTCCAAGTTTTTGGAATCTTTCCGGGTTTTTCAGGTATTGGACAATTTCGCGAAGTTCTTCCTTTGCTTCTTCACAGCCAGCAACATCTTGAAAAGTCATTTGCGGCTTTTCTTTGTCGATGATACGAGCGCGGCTCTTCCCAAAAGAAAATATCCCTTTGGTACCCCCACCAGACTGCATGCGCCGCATGAGAAAGAACCAGAAAAAGATGATCAAGATCCATGGCAGTATTTGAAATAGATAATCTACCCAATCACGCGTTTCATCCTGAAACTCATAATCTACTCCCATTTCATCCCACTTTGCCAGGACTTCACTATCGATTACTGGAGACAATACAACCCAAAATTTATCGTATTCTGTTGTCACCCCGTTGATAACAGTCGTTTCAGGTAATTTTAAGACACAGTGAAATTGATTATTGATCAACACACCCGATTCGATTTTACCTTCATCCAGAAGGACTCGGTATTCCGAATATCCAATCTTCATAACAGCTTTAGTATCTGTATTCATTATTTGAGCGAAAAAGAAAACGGATATCAGAATAGCAACCCACAGTAGAGTTGTTTTTAAACCTTTTTGCCAATTCTCATTTCCCTCAAGCGGACGAGTAATTTTAATATTTGTTGATTTTTTTGCCGGTGCTGAATCTGGACGACGATCCTGTTGCCCTCTTTTCCCAGATTTGCTTTGCGGTTTTCTAGGGGGCCTACGCCGATTTTGTTTGTTTCGATCTTTGTTTTCTGAAGATCTATCTTTATTTCTATTTTGTTTATTATCTGTATTCATTTATATCCTTTTATACATTCATATCTGCAGGAAATGCCCAAATGGACGGTAAGTTCCTGAATTTTTGATCTAGATCTAATCCGTAACCGACTAAAAATCGATCCGCGACCTCAAATCCTACATATTCTGCTTTAAACTCTAGCTTTAAACATTCTGGTTTTAACAGCAGGGAGGCAAAAGCTAAGGAGCTTGGTTCATTTTCTAATATACGGTGTTTTAGAAATCGAGCAGTAAGACCAGTATCTATTATATCTTCCACAATGATCACATCCCGATCAGTTACGATGCAGCTGATATCCTTGAGCAGGCGTACAGTCCCTGAAGACTGTGTACCTGAATGGTAGGAAGACACTTTGATAAAATCCATTTCGCAGTCGATATCCAGATGTTTGGCAAGATCGGACAGGAAAAAGACTGAACCATTCAATACACCAATCAGAATTGGAACTTTTCCCGCATATTCGTCAGAAATCTGTTTGGCAAGTTCAATTACCCGTGCTTCTATCTCTTCAGGGGTATAAATTTCCTCCAATATTTGACCGGTATATTTCCCCATATTATCAACTGTGCGCGTTCTCATTCAATTGTTCCTTCTTGGACATTAACTCTAATACAGTGCCAAACATCATTTTCTTTTATGGAGTTCAAATCTATCATTCCCATATGGGCTGTTCTCATGCCAGGAACCCATATGATATTTCCCTGGTATTCAACAACAGGGTAAAAAGATTTGGCATGTGGTGCGACATGACCCTCCTGCAATATCTGATTTAAAGACAACTCCCTTCCATTACCATCCACTTCCATTTTATCGCCAGCTTTTATACTTCGAATCAAGTATTCATCGAGCGAATGCTGAAACCAGAAATAGTGTGGATCTGCTATGTACTCATTTAATCTCAACTCGCAAAACTCAAACTGGAAAAATGGGAATGACTCCCTGTCAGCTAATGACATCTGGACTGCGTCCCACTCCAGTTTCGATTTGATGAGGAAAGTGAGCCGATTACGGTCTCGTATTGCTGTCACCCCTGCGGGTAGGCTGAATTCCCTGCCAATCGCATTTGGCGATAACAGTGACTTCAGAGACCTTAAATGGGCTGTAGATAATCCTTGTGGAATTAAAGAAATCGATTGAAAAGCTCTGTCAAAAATCACCTTTTGGATCGCGGAAAAATAGTCGGGGAGCCTACTCAATCCTAATGATATTTTTCCTGTATCGTCTACCCTATTTTCATTATTATCAATATGTTCTGCACTCTGTATGATCATTTCATTTAATGTTGCAGACCTTTGCCTAAGATCATAAATATAGGGTCCTATATCAGTATCACTCGCTTTATTTAATTCGGGAATTAGGGTTGCCCGGATATTATTCCGCAAATACTGTATATCAGCGTTGCTCCTATCGTATCGATGATCCAGTCCATTTTGACTCGCATATTCTTCAATTTCAAAACGGGTATAGTCTAACAAGGGTCGGATGAATTCTTTTTGATACCCACTGATTCCGCTGAGACCCTGAATCCCGGTTCCCAGATAAAGATTCAATAGGATTGTTTCAATCTGATCATCCTGATGTTGACCCGTCGCTATCAGATCGAAACCAAAATCGTTTTTTATCGTGATGAATTCCGCTCGCCTTCTTCGACTGCCAGCTTCTTCAATACTAAGTTGATGATCATCGGCGTACGTTTTTATATCTTCAGATATTAGATGAAATGCGCAATCGTTCTGTTGGGCCATCTCCTCAACAAAATGCATATCAGCCGAGCTCTCCGTGCTGCGCAGTTGATGATCAAAATGAACAATGCCTAAATCTAATTCTGGAATTTGATGAATGAGGTGAAACAAAACAGTTGAATCTATACCCCCAGAACAGGCACATAGAATTTTCACCTGAGGCATGTACCATGGTGATGATTGAATCTGTTTGCTAAATATTTTTGCTGTCAGCATAAAAAAAGCGACCCCATTTAACTTAGGTAGAGTCGCTTCATTAAGTCTTTACTTATTAATTTTAAACTTCATCGAAGAACCAATCAGACAAGGACTGGATTTTCTGTTCATAGGAGTAGGGATACATAAACCATGTTGCAGCTGAAATCGAGCTCAATAGCGAATTACCATCTTGAGGTGTAAAGCAGAAGCCTACAAGCTCTTTTCCACCATCAAGAAGATGAAGAGTGGGTACAGAGACTACGGTTTGATTCAAGATTCGCCCATAATGACCATGGTCTCTACCAAAGGAGAAAACCTGACTGGATAACTTTTTCTCAGTAATAGCAACCAGCGGATTTTGCTCAAAGCATTCCATAACCTGGGACATGGTCATGGCTTCTTTCATCTTAAGATTAAACTGGATGATATGCATGTATTGCGTATTCAGCTTCATCGCCGATGAGAAAATGTTCAGGTCATACCCCAAAGTACGGAACAAATTGGCAGCATCTTTTGCATGATGAGTACCATATCGTTCCGAAACATGAGAGCCCACTTCAGGTGCCGGAATAAAATCAGACGCCTGACTCAGGTCATTCGCTCGGCGAATCATTACAAAACGACCATCCAGCAGATTGTCTGGATCACCGTTATGAAAACCAATTGTTTTTACCAAGGATGAAAGATTATGGGTATTGCATGAAACAACCTGTAGGAATTTGTCCTCATCATGAACCAGCGCTTCATCATTGGTCCCCCGGGCGTAAGGTTTTCCGAAACCGGTTTCACTGCCCTGAGCAATGAACCCTAAAGTGTTATGATCAAAATTGTGGTAGTATTTGACTTTGTTCTTATGCCCCACCCCCTTCGGTGTACAATCAATTACCACACAAGCCCTGTCGATTGCCTCCACTGTTGAAAATGCAGGGTCAAACCCGATTTCCATAAACCCTTCAAAAGCTTCCTCATCTGCCACCAGCCTGGCACCACGTTTCAATAGGCGCTGAACCTTGGCACGTTCGCTCGTTAAGGGAGTTCTTTTGTGAAAAGTAACTTCGTCAATGCCAAGACTTTCCCTGTAGTCTGCCAGTAAGCCTATTAATGGCTCACCAATTGTTCCTGTCCCGACAACGTGAACGATCTTTTTAGACATTATAAATGCCCCTTATTTTTTTGCTTCGATGAGTTCTTTTAAAAGGGTCATTTCCTGGTCTAAATGATCGGCTTTTTTATTTACATACCACATAAATCCAAAAATCCCCAACCAGATTATGCTATAAGCCAGAAAAAGATATACGTAGGCATCCATTTAGAGAATCTCCATTTCCTTGAATTGTTTATTGATCGAATCTTCCAATTTGAGTAGTTGATAACGCTTTCTCATCAAATAGACATACAAGATGGTAAAGGTCGCTAATGAGAACATAAAAGTAAAAAACATTGGAGCTGCCAGACTCCCATCACTGCTGGCCATGATCGCCTTCGGATGTTGGGTTTCCCACCAGCGAATCGAATAGTAAACGATGGGAACATCAATAAATCCTATAATACCCACAACTGCTGAAAGATTCGCTCGTTTACTCCCATCCGGTAGATAGCGCCGGAGCATTATGTAGGCCATATAGATCAGCCATAAAATCAA
>JABMPR010000051.1 GCA_013202895.1 bacterium
ATTCCGGTGAAATTGAGCATTCCCAGGCTTCCCGTCTGGCAGATATTATATCCTTGATTCCCGGGATAGAGAAATCGGGCCAACCAGGATTATCCAAATCCTCAAAATTAGGCATTCGGGCAGTGACCACCAGCAACGGCTCTGTAGATGCTTTGGATGCCTTCGGGACAACAATTATCATTGATGGCGTGGAAATGACTAATGATGCCAATGCCAAACAACGTGGTGTGACTGGAACTACCGGAATTGACCTGCGAATGATTCCTGCTGATAATATTGAAGTTGTGGAAGTGATATCCGGCGTCGCTTCGGTGAAATATGGTAATTATGCTGAAGGTGTTGTCAATGTTATAACCAAATCTGATGTAACCAGACCAAAGCTAAAAGCAAAAATGAACCCGGATACAAAAACGCTGAGTTATTCAGCCGGGAAGCAATTCAAGGCTTCAAATTTTAACTATCATTTTGACTATGGTTACAGCGAGCGTGATTTGAGAGTACAGGGTGATGAATATCATCGGATTTACTTAAAAACGGTTTTTACACGCTATTTTGCTGAAGAGCGGCTAAAATTAAAACCATCTTTCAGCTTTAACAAACGTATCGACAGCGATGAACCTCAGGGCCAATATAATATGATTGATTTCGATAATGGTTATCGCCTCTCTGGACGCCTGAATATTGATTACAAGCGTGAGAAAAATGATATATTAAGCGGGCGTTTGAGTTTTGATATGGATAATAAGCAGCATTACCGGGAGAAGTGGGTGACCGACCAGATTACGACAGCGGACACTATCTATTCCGGCTATGTTGGCGCTGTTGAAGAAATCGGTATTGAGTGGTATCTGCGGGGCCGTGTCGAAAGGGAAGTTAAAAAGCTGGACAAACCTACGAAACATACATTTTTATATGGGAGTGAACTTAATTACGAAACTAATATTGGTGATGGATTGATTCTGGATACATTATTGAATTATTATGGCACCCACTCTGCCAGACGTTCTGCTTCATTCGAAGACTATCCGGCCTTTGTTGAATTTAGCGTTTATGCTGAGGATAAAATTAAACGTGAATTTTTGGGTTTGCCGGTGGAATTCGTGCTGGGTTTGCGATATGATGTTTACAACCCCACCGGAATCAATTTCAGTAAAATGTTCGCTGAAAAATCGTTATTGACGTCTAAGCATGGTGATTTTCTCAGTCCGCGTTTTAATATGCGCATCTCTTTCAGTGATAATTTTAAGCTAAGATTTGGCGCCGGACGGGTAGTGAAGGGAATTTCACTGGCTCAGATACATAAGGCAACTGCTTATTACAAATTCCTCTACTGGGAAGGCGACTCTTCCTATATAGTGGAAGAATCATACTTGCAGAAAAACCCTGATTTGCAGGCCTACTCAACCAAAAAATATGATCTGTCATTTGATATGATACTGGGAGATATTCTTGGACTGACGACTACTGCCTATTGGTCCGAATCCAGCAATCGACCCATGGGGGTTTCATATCCCTGGGGTTTTGAAGTGAATCCTGATACAATCTCAGCTACATCATATTCTATATTTGAAAACCGCGGCTGGCGCGAAACCTGGGGCATTGAAACCAGTCTGAATACCAAACGGATCAATGGTATCAGGCTCAATTTTAATGCCACCTATAAATCCAGCCACAGTGGCAGGAGCGGATTAATTTATGATTCTTCCCCGGATACCAGTTATGAAGATATCTGGTATCCGCCATATTCCACTTGGATAGAAAAGGTTGTACTTGATTATAAAGTGACCTATGTCAGCCAGAGATTTGGAATCTGGATGACGGTTGAGGCCCAGCAGACACCCCTTTCTCACAAACGGGCGATATATTATGGAGGTCAGAAAATAAAAACTGTTGATGCGGAAGAACATCTGTTTACTCAGGGTATGACCTATTGGTACAGCGATGATTTTTACGATTATAAAAATAAATGGCTAATGAATTTCAGATTGTCGAAATCAATCTTTAATAAAACTGAAGTATCTCTCTATATAAATAATGTTTTAGATGATCGAGCCGAGTGGGTTAATCCCTTTACTGG
>JABMPR010000052.1 GCA_013202895.1 bacterium
GCATTCTGATCCTCGGGGCAGGTCTAGTATCCCAGCCAATCATCGACTACCTATTTGATAACATAAATTTCAGCCTAACTGTAGCAGATATTCAAAAAGAAAATGCTATAAAAGCAATTAATAACAATCCTCGGGGTAGGGCTGTTGCTCTAGACGTGAATGATACCGATCACCTGAGCCAATTGATATCCGGATCGGATCTGGTAGTTTCGATGCTCCCATTAACTCTCCACGGGATTGTTGCAAGCCACTGTATCGAACACGGCAAGTCAATGGTAAATGCCTCTTATGTTTCACCTGAGATGCGTGCTCTGGACGGAGCCGCTCGTGAAAAAGGACTCCTGTTTTTATGCGAAATGGGAGTAGATCCGGGTATCGATCATATGACAGCCATGCAGATCATTCATGATATTCGTCAACGAGGTGGAAAAATTAAGGAATTCGTTTCTGTTTGTGGTGGTTTACCAGCACCGGAAGCCAACAATAATCCTTTTGGTTACAAATTTTCCTGGAGTCCCAAAGGTGTACTGATGGCTGGTAAGAGTTCGGCACGCTATATCGAAAACGGGGAAATAAAAGAAGTTAGTGCTGATGAATTATTTCACTCCACAACACCCATTATAATTGAGGGGCGCGAATTTGAATCCTATCCTAATCGTGATTCCATTTCTTATGAAGAAAATTACGGCTTTAGAAATATCAATCTTTTGTTGCGCGGTACATTGCGCCATAAAGGATGGCACAAACATATCCTGGCGTTCAAAGCATTAAATCTTCTGGAAGATCATTTCATTGAACAGGGAGAAACAAGCTACGCAGCAATTCTGGCTAATCTAAATGATCTTGATGAAACAAATATTCGTGAAGAAGTCGCTAAAAAATTAGATCTGAGAATTGATGATAAGATCATTATGGCTTTGCATTGGCTGGGGCTTTTTGATCCGGATCTCAAGTTTTTTAAAAAAACGACTGCCATAGATGCTCTGGCAAAACTGATGAGTGAAAAAATGACTTATGCGCCTGGAGAAAGGGATATGATTGCCCTGCAGCACCGTTTCATCGCAAGCTTTAAGGATCACTCGGAAAAGATCACCTCTACGCTTTTTGATTATGGCGTTCCAGGGGGTCACAGCTCAATGGCGCGAACGGTTTCTTTACCAATGGCCATTGCCGTAAAACTGATCCTTGAAGAAAAGATCAGTCTCACTGGGGTTAGGATTCCTGTTCATCCTATGATATATGAACCGGTTATCGCGGAATTGAAAACATTGGGCATTGTTTTCAAGGAAGAAATCGTCAAGATTTAATGATATTGGTATTAAGTGAAGAGATTAATACAAATTAGATTTAAATAGTAATTAAAGAGGAAGACATGGATTTTTTAAAGGAACTTGGGATAGAAGAATTTAATGCCGGTGCGTCTATCGGTGCCGGGAAGTGGTTGGCAGAGGAGAGTGACGATATCCTCAAATCTCGAAATCCAGCTACTGGGGAGCTTATCGCTAGCGTATATCAATGTACTGCAGATGCCTACGAGCAGGTGCTCTCTGAAGCCAAAAAAGCATTTGCGGAATGGCGTCAGGTTCCCGCTCCAGTACGTGGTGAACTCGTTCGCAAAATGGGGGTAGCATTACGCGAGAAGAAGGATGCCTTAGGGAGTCTCGTGTCCCTGGAAATGGGAAAAATTAAACAGGAAGGTGATGGTGAAGTTCAGGAGATGATCGATATTGCCGATTTTGCAGTTGGACAGTCGAGAATGTTGTATGGATCCACCATGCACTCCGAGCGCTTCCAGCATCGCATGTATGACCAGTATCATCCATTGGGTATTGTGGGTGTCATCTCGGCTTTCAATTTTCCGGTTGCCGTATGGGCTTGGAATTCCTTTCTCGCAGCAATCGCCGGTGACATTACCATCTGGAAACCATCATCAACGGCACCCCTATGTGGTATCGCAGTTCAAAAAATTTGTAATCAAGTTCTGGAAGACAATGGGTATAAGGGAATATTTAATCTGGTTATCGGACGAGGATCAGTTATTGGTGAACGTCTCATAAATGATACCCGTGTTCCTTTGATCTCATTTACAGGATCTACAGACATGGGTCGTCATGTTGCTGAAGTCGTTGCCAAACGTTTTGGCAGATCTATTCTTGAGCTTGGTGGAAATAATGCAATAATCATAGATGATACTGCCAATCTTGATATGGCTATTCCAGCCACAGTATTTGGCGCAGTGGGGACAGCCGGGCAACGCTGTACTTCAACGCGACGAATAATCATCCAGGAAAACATCATGGACAGATTTGTTAAGCGTCTGGTAAAAGCGTATAAGCAGGTCCGCATTGGAGATCCTTTGGTTGAGGGAACGCTAATGGGTCCTCTTGTAAATGCCAGTGCAGTTGAGGATTACGAGCAAGCTATTAATGAAATTAAGGAAGCAGGTGGGAAAATAGTTGCAGGTGGGAAGAAGATTGAAGGCAAACCTGGATATTACGTGGAACCCGCAATCGTCATTGGAGAAAACCACTGGGATATTATCCAGCGGGAGACTTTTGCACCAATATTGTATATTATTCCATTTAAAACGATTGATGAAGCAATTGAGCTTCACAATGCTGTTCCCCAGGGTTTATCCTCTGCCATGTTTACAATGAATATGCAGCATGCAGAGCAGTTTCTTGCACATGTGGGTTCAGATTGCGGGATCGCCAATATAAATATTGGAACTTCCGGTGCCGAGATTGGTGGTGCTTTTGGTGGTGAAAAAGAAACTGGTGGCGGTCGCGAATCTGGGTCAGATGCATGGAAAGCCTATATGCGACGTCAGACAAACAC
>JABMPR010000053.1 GCA_013202895.1 bacterium
CCCTATCTCTTTTGCGTTCTTTGTGGTGAAGAGATGGAAGCACGACACGGAAAGTGGGTCCCCATGAATCCAGATTCAAAACTAGCGGGGTATCGTATCTGCCGTCTCATGACTCCGACCTGTACCTGGCGGACACCTGCCAATGACGGTGTGCTTGATAAGCTCGATACATACCCTGAAGCAGCCTTTTACCAAGAGGTCCTGGGGTTACCCTATGACAGTGGTGTCCTTCCAATTACCGAAGAAGAAGTTTATGCCTGCTGTGATGACAGAGACTTCATTGATCCAATGAACCCTCGCTCTGGTTTAACAGCGCATCCCCTCTTTGCCGCGATTGATTGGGCTTGGAATTCATCTGACGGTGGCCAGGCGTTTACTATTCTCACAATAGGTATGTTTAACAATAATCGGATTGAGATTCTCTTTGTTAAACGTTTCACTGGCATGGCCTATCATGATCCAGATAATGTTCTCAATGAAATCGCTTCTATCTGCAATAAAAACAATGTGATAGTAGTGGCTACAGACTTTGGAATTGGGCATAAAGAGAACCTCAGGCTCGTGGGATTGGTGAAAGCCAAAGTTTTTGAAATGATGTACACTAGTTCCCCGAAGATCGTTGAGTGGGATACTATCGCTAAATGCTATAAAATTGGAAGAACAACCTCTTTGGACCTAGTATTCAATAGGCTCAAAAAAAAATTGTACAGTTTTCCAAAACAAAAGCAAATCTCAACCTATGTAGCTGATATTTTAAATGTTTACATTGAGATAGATCCAAACTGGAAACGAAAAAAATACGAACACGCTGGGACTGGCCCGGATGATTTTTTGCATCTTTTGAAC
Source organism: bacterium (assembly GCA_013202895.1). Lineage (GTDB taxonomy): Bacteria > Fidelibacterota > UBA8477 > UBA8477 > JABMPR01 > JABMPR01. The sequence continues at coordinate 847 of JABMPR010000053.1, forward strand.
TACTTAGGAATAGTAATGGAAAAATTCTATGGGGGTGTTATTCGGTGATTTTATTTAAAGAGAAGAGGGCTTATAAAAATTGTTGATCATTTTTAATCGATTCTGCTTGACCGTGTGTATCCTTGCCTATAAATTTATAGCGTTCTTTTTAAGAGTCATAGATAACTAGATACAACTGAGTTACTGGAATTGGGTCTTAAAGAAGAATGAAGTAAAAAGATAGATGACTGTTACGGGGTCTGTCTATTGACACCCACCTCTGGCACCGTCTGGTGAAGTTTAATAGGACGAATACTATTTCGTCCGGCCAGGGAGGTGTCAAAAGTGAGTTACCAAGATTTTATTCCACACAACATAGCCGCAAAGAAAATTCCAGTTGCCCAGTCAACCTTGTATAGACTCGTCCGGGAAGGGAAAATAAAAGCAGTAAAGCCGGGCGGTAAATTAATGTACCGACAGGAATGGTTGACAGCATACGCTTTAGGATTTGGTACGAGGTTGACGAAATCACAGAAAGCAGAAATAGCACTGTTAGATGGTCAAAGATCAGAGGGTGAATGATGAACTCCTCTGACTTTTGCTATCACATAGTTGCAAAAGATAGCTTCCGTAATATTAAAAGTATGCGTGTAGATAGTATACCATCGCAATACCATGGGGTAGCTTACAAGTCTGTGGCTTCCTACGATCGGACGGTCCATACCGATATCAATTCAGGCAAGCGTTTGCGTGAGATTAATGCACCCTGTCATATTCGCTCAGTAATTTTAGACTTGGATATGGGAAAGCGAATTTTAGAGCAAACACAATCCAAAGTTGTTGAATTAATAGAATTCCTGAATTTCGAGATAGATATACCAATTGAAAGTGTTAAAATATTTTTCTCGGGCAAAAAAGGATTCCATATAGAAATACCGTCAAAATTATTTGGAATTAAGCCAGACTATAATTTAGAACGAAAAATATACAGGTTAGTTGATTTAATAACGACTGATCTTCATATCCGCAGTTTTATTGATTGGCAAGGATATGCTCCGAATAGATTCATTAGACTACCAAATTCTAGGCACCAAGATTCAGGATTCTATAAATACCCCCTACAATTCCAAGAGTTGCGAGATTGTTCTATAAAGGAAATTCAGAAACTAGCTAAACATGTAAGGGAAGCAACCTGGTTTTTGTCCGATAAAGAATTTCAAACTATCGAAAGCTGTACAAACTTATGGAAAGAAGCCTCACTGACAGCAAGAAGGAATCCTAATTCGGATATTTTGTCGGAGGGTGTGCAAGAAGGGAATCGACATAACAGAGCTTTTGAGATTACACGCGTACTACGAGACAACGGTTATTCAAAAAAGGAAACAGTCAGGTCGCTAATACAATGGAACAAGTGGTGCGATCCCCCAATACCCAATAAAAGCGAGATTATTTCAATTGTATACTCCACATTCCGCCGAACACAAAATAGAACATCTATAGAATCTAACTTTCAGGTTCTCTGGAGGTTCATACGTGATAACTCCATAATTCGACAGCTTAGCCCACCAGAATTTAGAAGTTTTATAGAATTATTGGCTAGAACTAATCATCGAGACAAAGTATGGAAAGGTATACCCATTGGACTTGGTCAGATTATTTGCTCACAGAAAAGTTTAGCTTTTCGATCAGGGGTCGAAAAACATCAAGCTAGATCAATGCTTAATAAGATTGAGAAAGCAGGCTACATCCATCGTTATGTTCTGAATGGAAGATATAGCACTATGATCACTTGGCAAGGCTATTTCGCTGAACTATTCCAAAACAAGAATACTCAAACTGATTTATTAGGAGATATATCCATGAAAAATACTCAAGAAGATCTCAACAAACTGGCACATTATGTTGAGAAACACCCGAAGCTTCCAGAGCTATCGAGTATCCAGAGAACCCAATTTTGGAGTGTAATTAGGTTGGTCCTTGCCAAAGATTTTGCTGTTATGGAAATTGATATCGAAATGAGATACATTGTACTAACACGAATAATTAGCGTGATCCAGGCAGATCTGACAGATGAGGATGCGCTAATACTTATAAGAAATCCGAGCAACAAACAAATGAGAATAGTAAGTCAACGCCTGAGCGCATGGCCTCTGTGGGTTTTCATAAGTCAGAGCATCTCTCATGATGATGATTGTTACGAAGTGTTAAGACGTTATTCATGGTTGATTGGACTGCAGTATTTTACAGAAGAGTATAATAATGCCTCGATCAGCAACGATGAAAAAATGCTTTCCCAAAATAGAAAATTCATGAACGATCTTTTTAATACAACTATTACCGATTATCAGATTCTAAAAAGAATTGGAAGTCGCATACCCTCCCTTAGGGAGAATGTTCAACGGAATCTAGCCGAATTTCCCACTTATACATCCGTTCAGTCAATAATCAACGAATGCTACACCGATCAATAATTATCGAATAATCAAATCTAAAGGAAAGTTACAAATGAAAGCCGATATTAAAGTACCTAACACATTTGATGATGGCGCAATGATTCTCACTTTCAACGAGTTTTCTACGTACCTAGCAAACTGGATACCTGAGGTAATGCTGCAGGAGTTATACATGTCAGTTTTACCGAGTATCTCAGACTGGGGAATAGAGGAGGAAGTTACTGCTTGGATCAAATCACAAATTATTAATGATCAAAGGCTATATGCATTCAGTGAGAATGATACCGATGAATTAATGATAATAATTGAGTCAGTATTCATTAGCGGTTGGAAAAATGATAGTCTAAATCCAGCCCATATACGAGCACTACGATCGAGGGTAGTTGAATCATTGCAACATGATTTAACTAAGCGCGAACGAGATATTCTAGAAGCATCTCCAAATGGTATTGAACTCGAGTTAATTCTCAAGTCCAAGAGGAATTGGATAATATGGGAGATTATCAATCAGCATACTTGCCCATCAATTGAGATAATAGATCCTCTAGAACCGTTTAGATGGTTAGCTCACCAATACACCAAATTTGATATAGCTGTCTCAGGCTAGGTCAGTGATATCCATGATACAGATTAATTATGGTAATTTTTATGAATTTGAGAAGGATCTTAAAAACGGTAGCTTCAACATAATTGTATTGGACTTTCCTTGGGGCATTCTAAAGCGCGATAATAATCACACTGATGTCCAATGGGATACGAGGCCTTCAATAGAAGCCTTAGGGGTAATAGCGGATCGTTTGCTTGACCGGTTCGGATATGTGATTGTGTTTGGTGATCGGAATCTCATTAAAGTGATTGAAAAAGAATGGCAGCATATTTTCACACTTCGCGACGAAATTGCGTGGGTCAAACCTCTGGGTATGCCCTCGCACTTCCTAAAGCCGATCCCCGTGTTTGAGTTAATCTTGATTCTCAGGAAGTGTGGAACCAAAGTGTCTGATGGAGCCTGGAATCCTCGGGTGATACCTGGTAAACCATATTTGAAAAAAGGTAGAGCAGGCGCTGTATCAACAAGACGACAGCTTAAGGGAAGCACACACCGGAATGAGACTGGAATGCGACATCTTCAATCTGTAATACATGCACCCAATAAGCCGGCTATGCGCACCTGGGAGCGAGACGGAATGCTCCATCCAACGATGAAGTCCGTACAGCTAATGTTGCAGCTAGTAAAGGCGTATTCTAATCCAGGGGCAAGAGTTCTTGATGGATTCTCAGGATCTGCTTCAACGGCTATAGCTTGTTTTCTGTCTGGTAGGCATAGCAAATCCTACGAAAATGATTCTATGTGGTTTCAGCAAAGTGTGATGCGTTTCAATCGACTAAGGGAGATGCTTGGACCGGGGCAAGTCAGTCAACTATTAGATCAAGCAGATGAGGGAGTTGATGAATTTGATCAAAGTGCATTGTACCCGTAGGAAGTCGAATAAACCCCAAGAATCCTTGAAGCTGATGGAGCAGTTTACATATTATTGATAAATGAGAATATACTAAATTATGCCAAAGCCCACAAAACTAAGAAACCGTTATTATGTCCGAATGCCGGTCTTGGCATCTGATGGCAGAACGAAATATAAATGGATAGCTCTTGGCACTACAAATCTCGCGGAGGCTCAGAGAAGGCTTATGGAAGTCCTCGCGTATAAGGAATTGATCAGGGAGGGTGAGGATGTGGAATTTTTTTGGCGCACAGGAAAACCGAATTCTGTCAAAAGAATTTTTCTCTTTGAGATGACAAAGAAATATTTGAGCTGGACAAAGCGTCGGAATCAGCGTCTAAAAACATCAACTCAGGAGATCTACCGATGTGCCATGGAGCACTTGATTAAAGCTCTTGGGAAGAATTTCCTCATTGAAAATATCTCTCGTAAAGATCTTGAAAAATTTAGAGAGTCATTTTCAGATGATTTGTCCCTACATACGGTGAAAAAGAATGAAAGAGCTGTGCAGACATTCCTGCGCTGGCTTAAAGATGAGGGTGTTATTGCAAGTGTTCCTAAGCTTCGACCATTGAGAATCCCACGCCAGCAACCGGTTTATGTTTCTGAGAAAGAACTGGAGCTTATAAAGGTAGAAACGACACCTTTTATGGCAAAAGTATTCCAGATGTACCTTGAAACAGGTATGCGACTGTCTGAGGCTTTCCTGGGAGAGATAAAGAACACATTTTTGGTGATACAAGGTGCAGATGGGGCTAAAAATGGTATGGTCAGAGAAATTCCTCTGAAGCCAGAACATATTGAGATAATACAAGAGATGCGCACGAGGGGGTGGACCCCAAAGCATTACTCGCGAACGTTCTGGAAAGCCTGTATTGATGCAGAGGTAGAGGGTAAGAAGTTCCATTCACTCAGGCATACATTCGGCATCATGAGCTGGCTACGAGATCGAGATATATTTCTGACAATGAAAATGATGGGACACTCTAACATTTCAACGACCCAGATTTATACTCAGTTCCATCTCTCACGCATCCAGGAAGATTTTCCGAGTTTGGTCAAGGAAACAGGCAAGGTAATTCCGTTTCGCAGTTCTAGTGTTGGATAGTCATGGTCACAACTTTTACACTACTGTTGCTCCCCGTCGATTCATTCTCTGGTCCTAGATGGAATTATGAGTGTACAGCTTTCTTAGCTGCGGACAAGGTTATTGCATTATTGTCAGGAAACCGGCTTGCCAAATGGAAGCAGAATTATCCCCACTTATCTAACAAGGTTATCTGCACCCTATGAGTGGACTTTCCTTTCAGATCCGGCAACAGATTGTTGAAATGGTTGAAAATGGTATTACTGCAGCACAAACAGCACATCATTTTGGTATAGCTCGTGATACAGTGACAAAATGGTGCAACAGATTTATAGATGAAGGAGAGGAAGGCTTACACGATCGATCCTCAGCTCCCCACAGCACTCCTCATGCTATTGCAGGTGATAATAGGGACTTGATCATTAAGACAGCTCTGGAATACCCGGAAAAGGGCATCCAGTGGCTATCCGAGGAGCTGAAAATTGCCAGCCCGAGTACAATCCAGAACATTTTGAAGGAATCAGATCTCGGACACAGGATAGACCGGTTAGAATGTTTATTCTCAAAGTACCGCGAGAAGGGAGAGAGTGCACTATCAGAATATCAGCTGAAAGGCATGGCTAAAATATCACCTCACTTTCGAGCACGTAATTTGTTAAGCACAGAACTTGGTAGCTCATTTTTTGTGGTTACCATGAAGCAACCAGTAAGCAAATCGAGGCGACGCTATGAGTTCACCTTTTTCATTGATAGTTTTGATATGACTGCTTCATGTGTGATCGATTCGCGAGAATTCTGGGATCCTGGTTTGCATAGATCATTGCAATATGTTTATCTGCAACAAGAGCTGCTGGAGGGAAGTGCCCACAGGTTGACTCCTAACTTTTTGACCTGGGATCAGTTTATCTTCAAGCGAAAATCTAATGAATCAGTCCATTTCACTATTCCTTTCTTGGGTGAGACAGTTCCCAGACATCTTCACTATTTAGCAAAACAGATAAGACCACTTAATATCACCCTCTCAGCGTTGCCCAGTGCTGAGTTTCGAGCGATACCATTTGTAAGAATGTTCCTGGATCAGTTCAAGACATTCCGTAGATCAACACTTGATCAGGGAATCTATCTTGATCAAAGAGAAGGTCTCCATAAGCCTTCAAAACGTTGCGAGGAGCTAGTTGTGCAATTTCTGGATACCTACAACCAAAAGAGCATATCTGATTTTCCTCATTTTGGTTATAGCCCCGTCGAATACAGAAATATAGATAAACCTGATATCTCGGAACATGTATATATAGCCACGGTTCAGCGGTTGCTTCGAACTATTGATAGAACCAAGCCCCTCCCTGAATTACCAACTATTTCTGAAGCAATTGAGTCAGCGATCAGGATTGGTAATGAGCAGGAAATCGTATATGTAAACGAAAACCAACTTGAATTAGGACTTTGGTAATTCAATAACAACATTGTTGTTATGATCTCTGAACGATAGCAACGCTAGTAAATTCCCAAGAACCACAAATCAGACTCTTTTTGGTGTATATGAATAGTAGAGGTGATACAGTTTACCTCTCATAATCTGTCAAAATCTTTGGCAGAAATTCATAAACACATCAAAAGGAGGTTATGCATGAAGTGTATAGTTCATGTTATTCAGAATTTCTTTAATCAGAACCACTCTGGAGTAATATTATGAATATCTCAAGAGTCAGTGATAGTGAAATCCTGGCGGAGTATGTAAAACGGTTCCAAAAGAAGACCGGCGAGCAACTTAAGTCAGCCAGAGATTCCGCTGAACATCTCAGGTCTTTCCTGAGTCAGCA
>JABMPR010000054.1 GCA_013202895.1 bacterium
ACGTATACTGATCCACCTCCAGTTTCAGCATAGAAGTTACCTTTCCTGATCATTAAGGCATGGTCTACCCTGTCGAATATGATCTCCACGTAGAGTGATTGCCCCTGCCTCAAATCTTGGGGAATTGAATCCACAAAGGCCATTTCAAATGTAAACACCCTGTTAATCACCTCTGGGTATACCTTGGTAATGAGAAGCGATGCCTTCTCATTTGATACGAATGTAGAGCCATGCATCCCGGCTTGAATTCTATTAAGCCAGTGCTCATCAGCTTGTATTCTCATTTTATATCCACTGAGATCATCGATCTGACCAAGCTTCCGCCCTGAAGATATTTGCTCCCCAATCTCGGCATCGAAACTTGTCAATACACCAGAGACTGGTGCTCTGATAATTAACTGATCTATGTTCCGCTTAAAGAATCCAAGGTTCTGTTCCATTCTCTCAAGACCATGCTCAAGGGATCTAATTTGCCCAGCTCTGTAGATTGAATCTTGGGTATGCTCAACGAGTATCAACTCTCGTTTCTTCATTAAGTATTCATATTCGTACTTGACGGACTTGAATTCAGCTTCCGCAATCATTCCTTTGTTGAATAGCTCGCTCTTTCGATGGTAGTTATCAGTGAGATTGGTAAGTCGGAAATCTGTTTCAAGCATCTGAGATTGCAAATTGGTACGTTTCTGCTCCATTGCTACTTGAGTGTTTCTCAGATAGTTGCTCTGCTCAAAGATTTCTGCCTCCCGTTGCATAATATCCATGATAACATTCGGGTTGCTCAATGTGATTATCTTATCCCCGACTTGGAGCATATCACCGACTTCGCCATGAACGGAATCCACCCTACCACTTATATAAGCATCCAGGTAGATCGTCCTAAAAGGGATAATGATTGCCGGGAAAGTAACATACTCCGAGAAAGGTCCTTCCTCTACCTCACACATGATAATGCTTTCAGCTTGCACATTTAGAACATTCAACCGGTTTCCAAAAGCCCAGACATACGCTCCTATTATAAGCCCAATCCCAAAGAGAACGGAGATACCATTCAGGGCACGAAGGTATGCTGGCTTGACCCTAACTTCGTCCATGTGCACCAAGAAATAATTGCCCATTAATCATATTCAGGTAACATTCAATACATGTGCCACTTACTTATCTTCCGCATATACAACATTTTACATCCGATTCGAGAACATGATATTGTGTAATATATTCACAGTACTGTATACTTTTTATACACTTTAGAAGATATTTGGAACTCACCACTGATAAAGGAGCCTATTTCTGCAAAACACTTCACGATGAAGATATTAACAGATTCAGATTTTGTGTAGATTTTATACACTAACAGCCCTACCTTTGTGAGCATGAACTACTCAGATTGTAATATACTAGTCATTGATGACAACGAGGACATTCTCACGGCCATCACTCTCCTCCTCGAAACTGAATTTACAACGATACTCAAATCAACCCGTCCTGATGAAATCCGCTCCATCTTCAAGACGTCTTCGCCAGAGTTGGTATTACTGGACATGAATTTCTCAGCAGGTGTGAATTCGGGGAACGAGGGCTTGTACTGGCTTGACCAGATTCTCAAGATTGATCCAAATACCTCTGTGATACTAATGACTGCATATGCGGATCTCGAGCTGGCAGTAAGAGGTATCAATGCCGGTGCGATTGATTTTATCGAGAAACCATGGGATGATGATAAGCTTCTGACTGCCATTAAAAATGCCTTAAGGATGAGGCATTCAGAACATCAAGTTCAGAGACTAGAATTAGAAAAACATCAACTCCAGGAAGATCTTTTTCACAGCTACGAATTTGTTATTGGGCAATCAAAGGAGATGTTGAAACTTGAGAAATTAATCTCAAAGGTAGCTAATACAGATGCGAACATCCTGATTCTTGGTGAAAATGGTACTGGAAAAGAGCTAGTCGCTAGAGAAATACACAGACGATCGGCTCGTAAAGATACAACCTTTGTCACAACAGACCTCTCCTCTATTCCCGAGACCCTTCTCGAAAGTGAACTATTCGGCCATAAAAAGGGCACCTTTACTGGGGCAACGGCAGACAGATTAGGCAGATTTGAATTGGCTGAGGGAGGCACGTTATTCCTTGATGAAATTGGGAATCTACCACTATCGAAACAAGTTAAGCTTCTGCAAGTCCTTCAGGAGCGCGTTGTTATGCCGCTGGGTGCAAGCCTCCCAATCAGTTTAGATTTTAGATTGATTTCAGCTACAAACAGACCTCTTGAAGCTATGATTGAGAAAGGTACTTTCAGGGAAGATCTATTCTTCAGACTGAATACGGTAACCCTAACTTGCCCACCACTGCGTGAACGTCTTAATGATATTCCTGAGCTCCTCGTGTATTTCATTACCCAATACAAACACAAGTATCATAAACCTACACTAACCTTCGACTCAGGGTTAATTGATCATCTTTCCATGCACTCATGGCCGGGTAACATTAGAGAATTGGATCACGCCACTGAGAGGGCGGTTATATTGTGTGAGGGTGATGCAATCTCAGCTCAAGATTTTGAGCTGAATCAGAATCCTCGTGAAAGTGTTATTACAACAAATTCATTCAATCTTGCTGAGAATGAGTGGAAACTCATCCAGGATGCCATATCCAGTAGCAAAGGCAATATTTCCAAAGCTGCAAAACTGCTGGGGATTACCAGGAGAACCCTTTACAACAAACTGGAGAAATATGGCCCAAAGTAGGTATACATTTTTTGTATCGTTACGAGTGATCCTAATTAGCATCACTGCAGTTCTCTTCTCAGTTTCATTGCAGGGCGAAAGACTTTTGATCGTTCAAGCGATCACAATGCTACTTCTGATAGTCCAGACTTGGTTGCTTATCGGCTACACAAGGGCAACAGCCCAGAGTTTGAATCAATTCTTGCTTTCTCTTAAACACCTCGACCATGTCAACAATCCTATTCCCGGAGACAAGGACTTTAATGAGTTGAATCTGACATACAATCAGATAGTCGATGTGATCAAGGAAGCTCAGCTCACAACGCAGAGTGAGAGACGGTATTTTCAGTCAGTACTAGACCACATGAATGTAGGTGTATTCACCTTGGGCGAGGATGACAAAATTGAATTCTTCAATCGTTCTGCAAAGAGATTGCTCGGAATATCAAGCCTTCGTCACCTGAATGACTTGAGAAAGGTCGATCCCGAAATACTGACCAAGCTAGAGAGCACAAGGCATGCTGAATCCTACCCAGTGACAATCATGAATGAAGAAACACAGTACAAGCTATCTATGCGAACTAGCACAATCAGAATACTTGGATCTAAAAAGCGCATTGTATCCTTTCAAGATATTAACAGTGAAATGGTGCAAAGTGAACTCAACGCCTGGGAAAGAATGATCCGTGTTCTATCACATGAGATCATGAATTCTATTTCACCAATCAAATCTTTGTCGAATACAATTAAGAAACTTCTCACAAACTCGTCACTGGGAGTCACTCCTACAGAGAGAGACAAAGCAATTCAGGGGCTGGATGTGATCCATAAGCAGAGTAGTCGACTTGCAGAGTACATATCTTCTCACAAGCAAATGTTGAAGGTGCCAAAACCACTCATCAAGGACGTGAGTATCAACGGCCTATTCAAGGAAACAGCATCCCTTCTGACCTCTAAACTGAAAGATGAATTGATCCAGATAACGTGGTATGCAGAACCACAGGATCTTCATCTGAATGTGGATCCTGCAATGATTAATCAGGTATTAATAAACCTGATCAATAATGCTGCTGATGCCATCACGGAATCATCAGAACCTAAGATTAGGATATCTGCAACAGAAAATGGGGATTCTGTTAATATTGAGGTATTGGACAATTGGGGCGGAATTGATTCTGAAGTCCTCGACAGTGTGTTTGTACCGTACTTCACAACCAAACCAGATGGGATGGGCATAGGGCTTAGTCTCTCAAGGCAGATAGTTCAGCTCCACGGTGGTACACTACAGGTTCGCGATACGTCTAAGACAATGGGTACAATCGTCCGTATTACACTCCCTAAGGGTTGAGTTGCCACATTACCCAAATAGTATACTCCACCTCAAAGTGCACACACAGTGCACATGCTAATTCTTAGATCTCCGCATATTACTGACACATAGAGACTTACAAGAATCTGTCATAGGACTTAAAATCCCTCGGCTTTTTTGATTTATCATAAACAGTTGGAATACAAATACTTATACAAACCGATCGGGGCTTAGAAATTAGCCAGTGGAACGTGATTTTCTATAAGGCAAGCATATCCACTAATTAGGGATTTTATTTGTGCCATAAATGTGCCTCGGTGCCACAAATGTGGCGGAAATTCCTGCTTAAAAATGGAAGCAGATGTAAGAAAATGGAAGAAAATGTAATAATATGTAAATACTTAGTTTAGGTGTATCTTATTGATATATATTATTTTAGGTGGGCATTTTAAGACAGAATCCCTCCCTCTCCGCTTGCTCTTGTAAGTATATGTTATTACTATATATACGATTATATATTGGATAAATTGTGCCAATAATGTGCCATTTAGATTTTTTTTAATTCAGAGTATCATAGTTGAAATTGGTGGTGCATCACCCTGTGTTCTGGCTAAGATAGAAATTTAATTCTCATCTGTCAATTTTTCACACGTTACGATTATCTCTTTCGCTTCATTTAACTTCCTCCTATCAGCTATGAATTTACCTTAACAGGTGTCTACAATACTGGGGGAAGTCCAGACATTCCCCCATAAACTTGCATTGAAGAATTTAGAGTGCTAAATAATCCCTTTGAAAAATTCAGTATAGCATCTTTCGAATTCATTTTCTCTTCCTACTCAGCTTTTCATTCTATTTCTCGGTCTAATAGATCCCCATGCACTTAGAACAACTAGGTTCAATACCTCTCCCTAACACCCATCTTTTCATGACTCTCAAAAACTAGATCGGGATTATTCATTTGTCCCCACTCCTGTCATATGTTCACCACACTTGGGACAAGGATGCTTGGCATCCCAAGGCATAACATTAGACGAATTACAGTAAGGACAGCGATTTAGAAAACTTGGTACGACATCTGGATCTTCGATAAGACCTCCACCGTGAAATTCTATTGGTACTTCGACCAAGGATTTACATCCCAGACAATGCCTAGTATCAACTGTGGCAATCACAGCTCTGTCAGGAGCATCCCAGACTTCAGC
>JABMPR010000055.1 GCA_013202895.1 bacterium
ATTTAGTAAAATCGCCTGCTAAAAGACCCTTGTTGGCCGCCTTGCCTAAATAATTTTTTGTGTTCGTAGACATTGAAGTAATTCTTCCTGGATAAGGATAATCAGAAAATAAGATAGTACTCTCAATCTCCCGTCTTTCAACTTTTAAATGAAGTCGGGAGCATGGCAGAATGATTGGTTGGATGTGCTCCAGAATCTCTCCCGGCATTTGTTATCGTTAGCGTTTATGATGCCTGGCCGTCCTGCTAGACTGAATACGTCTGGATGAAAAACAGCTAAAACTCACTCAGGCTACCTGCAATATTATCGAACCGAGATATAAATCCTTTCACTCTCATTTCCCAATCGATCGATAGCTGTAATAGCTACCATATCAAGTACTTCCGGCGCTGTCATCCCATCTTCAGATCTAATAACATAGGGTAAAATCAAAGCCTCGTTTTGGGATGAGAGAATCTGATAGGTCCAGTTTTCACCGCGCTGGAGATAAATTACCCACTTATTTACATCCGCAATATTTTCATGCAGCCAATTGAGATGTACTTTCCCACTCCTGAGTTCAAGCTCCACAAGGGGAGCGGCTGGTGCGAGATCATCAAGCCAGGGTGAAGGTGGAATAAGGACTGGTTCAACATAAGGACCTGAACGCAGAATATCTGAGACGCCTCCGTAGTTTTGTTGAAGTGCCTTCATTGAGAAATGCACATTACCCGGTCTATCTGGAACCATCCCTCGTGAGATCATGATCTGACTAAAGTTTTCCAGAGCATCAGTTTCATCTTTAATCTTGCTGGTAAACAAACCTGGCCACATGTGACGCTGGTGTGTGTTTTCATTATTCCACCATCCCAGTAAAACTGGAAAGCTTTGTGGTATTTTACGCGTAGGCCAGTAAAGCTGGGGGGTCCAATAGTCCACCCAACCTTCATTCAACCAAAGTTTTGCATCAGCATAAAGTTTGTCGTATTGATCATAGCCCTGAATCGATGCGGGGTAGCCTGGTCTCCAGATTCCGAACGGGCTGAGTCCAAATTTAACCCACGGTTTTTCAGCCTTAATTCCATCATAGACCCGCTTCATGAAAACATTCACAGATTCACGGCGCCAATCATCTCTTTTTAATCGTCCTTTATGAACTAAATAGGTCTGCCAGGTGTCGTCATCTGGAAATTCAATATCGCTATATGGGTAAAAATAGTCATCGAAATGAACACCGTCGATATCGTATCGTTTGACCACATCCATTACCACGCTGAATGAATGATTTTGAGTTTCGATCATGGCTGGATCTAACCATTGATAACCATTATCAATTTTGCGTACCAATTCAGGTGCAGAGTAAATAATAGATGATTCATTCAATTTTCCGCTGGGATGATGTGCGCGATAAGGATTAAACCAGGTATGCAGTTCCAGCCCGCGTTTGTGAGCCTCTTCTACCCAGAATGCCAGTGGATCATAATATGGTTCAGGCGCTTTACCCATCTCACCCGTAAGAAAATAGGACCAGGGTTCTATCTCGCTGGCGTAGAAGGCATCACATTGTGGGCGTACTTGAAAAATGATAGCATTGAGATTCAGTATGACAGCACTGTCCAGAAGGCTAATCGCTTCCGTCTGTTGTTGGTCAGTTGTCAACCCGGGTTGGCTGGGCCAGTCGATATTGGCTACCGTTGCTACCCAGGCGGCTCTGAATTCCCGCGGTATTTCGAATTCGTGTTTTTTTAACGAGACTTTCGGTTTGGTCGTTGGTTCGAATGGGGTGGTTGGATCAGGTTTTACGGAGGGTTGTGGTGCTGAACATCGAGCTAATATTAGAGCAATCAATCCTAATAATAAAGCGAAGTGATGAATGTGTTTCCTGGGCTTCATTTCGGCTATTCCTGAATTTTATATATCAAAATCATTGGGTGCTAGTCAATATAGTTGAGGACACGGTCAGGGGCTAATGATCATGAAGTGAAAATTGAAACTGGAAATATCCTTGATCGTCATCCTGCCTGCCAAGCTGAAGTTCATAAACGTAGGCTGGAGCCTGTCAAAGGAGGCGGTGAATATCTGAAAATTAAAACATGAAGCTGCGAGATACGAGGGCTGACCTCCTATTGCTCGGAGCAGATTTTGTAGATTGCCACGTCCACTTCGGGTCCTCTCAATAATGGGCCATAGGTCAGTATTGATATAAAAAGGGGCAGCCCCAGCCACCCCTATTCGTAATTCCTAATTGGCAATTTCTAATTAATGATGGTGTCCACCAGCGCCGTGAACGTGACCGTGTTCAAGTTCTTCCTGGCTTGGTTCTCGTACATCCATTACTTCCACATCAAAATGCAAGGTTTTGTCAGCCAGGGGATGATTCATATCCACCGTCGCGGATGATTCGCTAACTGCCATGATGGTGGCGATGCGGACTTCATGCTCATTCTCTACCTGAAGCTGAACGCCAACTTTTACCTGTGAGGCATCCTGAAAGTTTTCCAGGGGGATCTCTTGAACCATTTCATCCTTGCGGATGCCATAGGCTTGATCCGGTGCTATAATGGCAATGAGTTTGTCGCCTTTTACCTTACCTTCAAGTTCTTTTTCCAGGCTTGGAATCAGATTACCATGGCCGTGTAAGAAGCCCAGGGGGTCGCGACCGGAACTGCTATCCAAAACCTCACCATTATCGTTGGTCAGGGTATAATCGATACTCACTACTTTGTCTTTTGTAATAATCATTTCTACTCTTTCTAAATTCACAGGGGTTGTTTTTCACTCATCTAAAACCAGACTAAAAGCCGTGGTTAATTTCAGTACGTTTTTACTTTCACGCTCCAGATTTGTAGCCAATTTACTGGCAATATTTTCCATCACCTGCAATCCAATAGCAGGATGTTTAGCGCAAGCTGTTTGAAAAGCTTCCTTCTCCATGATCACCATTTCGCAATCTGAAGAGGCCGTCACAGAAGCCGTCCGAATGGAGTCATCCATGAGCATAGCCATTTCACCAAAAAAAGGACGGTATTCATCCGTCAGGGTGATAAAGGTCTTATCTTTGGCATCTGATGCCTCATCGCCCAGCAGGGTTAATTTCTTACTTATAGTAACCTGGCCCTTAATCAATATGACCAGGGTTTCGCCAGTCCCTCCCTCAGTCATGATGGATTCATCTTTCTTATAAGAGACCTGGTGGGTTGCGGGTCTGTATACAGCAATTTCCTCTTCACTCAAGCCCTTAAAAAGGGGACAATTTTTAAGATGTGGTATATAAGGCATAGGCGACTCAGTTTTTGGTTAATTAATCCATTATTAATTTTGAAGATGAAAGTTCGTCATGCTTCGAGGGCCTCAGCATGATGTAACAGCCAGGCCTGTCTCCCTGAGCCTGTCGAAGGGTCTTTGGACAGACATTTTTATGTGTTACATATTTACTCATCTGCTTATTTCAGTAGTATCATGTGTTCACCAGCCTTAAGGATGTAATCTTTTTCCGGATTGATACGGACTTTCATCTTCTGCTCTTCGTTCTGTCCCCGGCCAGCGGCTTTCAACTTGGCTGCAATGAATTGATCCAGGTAATCTCCTGAATCCGCGCTTAGAAAATCTCCGATCCCGGCAGAACTGTCTTCCTGGTAAACCCCTAGAACCGTTCGGTTATGCACTTCAAATGATTCAGTAAAAAGCTCCCTATAGGTTTTACCAATCATGC
>JABMPR010000056.1 GCA_013202895.1 bacterium
AGCTAAGGTAACCGCCAAATTTGTTGTACCAATATTGAGAAAAAACGGATCAATTATTTTTATTGAGTAGGGCTCTTTTATTCTATTGACTTAGACCTTTTAAAAGGTGTTATCCAACTGGACATCATCTATCAGAACTTCAATATAGAATCGATTTTGATCCCACTTGTATCCAAACTCACCAGTTCCCATTGTGTTTCCTAAAAGTTCAGGTCCATTTAGCTGCTCAAGATGGTAAAAAATAAAAGGATTTAAATACACCAGGTCAGGTCCCTGAGCGGATCTTGAATATAAGAGCGCCTCGTTTATTGCGACATACCAGTGCTCGCTGGAAATTTGAAGACCATGTAGTGACATAAAGCGTTTATTAGAATTAATCTTGTCCAGAGCTGATGTCTGGAAATAAAAATTTGCCTTAAAATTGGGGTATAGGATTCTACTAAATGAAAAATATAACTGATCCATAGGGCGGTATGCTGCACCCAGAAATAGCTGTCCGTGACGCCCCTCTCCCAGTTGACTATAAAAGCGTCCGACTTGAACAAGAATGGAATTTTTTTCTCGATTCTGATTTGCCCAACGTAAAAAGCTCTGATTTGTTAGGCCATTAATACTACGCCATTCCTTGCCATCGTATGTGGAAGTGTTTTGAGAAGCGTAGTTCATTTGCATTTCGTTAATGAGTGTTAGATTATTGTTGAAGGAGAGCTGTACCCAGGATATTAGATCAGTATCGGTACCATGTTTTCCATTATGGATAAGGGGTTGTAATTGCAGGAATAATAATCCATCCTCCTGGCTTCTCTCTAAGAAATAAGGTCGTTCAGATTTAGAAGAACCTGATGAATCCCTAAGAGAATTGTACCTGAACTCAATTTCCTCGAAACTACCTGGAATTAGCTGTAAACGTTGGGCTTGCGAAAAACTAAAGCTAAAAAAAAGCAGTGCCATGAGTACTGCGGAGCCTGGAGAATGAAACAGGTGACTTTTGGCGTTAATGGGCACCCGTTGTTCCTGTGAACATTTGAATAATTGTGAGTTTGATGATTTTCAAATCCAGCCAGGGCGTCCAGGACTCGATATACTGCAGATCATAATCAACTCTTTTTTGCATCAGTGCCATGTCCAATGTCCCCCCACGATAGCCATTTACTGCTGCCCAACCGCTAATTCCTGGTCTAACAAAACGCCTGATGCGGTATTTTCTAAGCTTGTCTGCCACTGCATAGTCTTCTTCAACCATATGAGGCCTGGGCCCTATAATACTCATATCACCCATTAGCACGTTGATAAACTGTGGAAATTCATCAATGTTTGTTTTGCGCAAAAAACAGCCAATTCGTGTTATACGAGGATCTGTTTTCTGGGTTATTTCACCTTCACCATCAGAGTTACTCCCGTTAAGTCGCATGGTTCGGAATTTGTAGCAATAGAATTTCTTACCATTTCTGCCAATACGTCTCTGCTTAAAATATATTGGTCCCCTTGATGTGGTTTTAATGAGTATCGCGGCAATAATATATATCCACCAATAAAGAATTAATAGCACGGCAGCAGAAAAAATGAAATCAAAACTACGTTTAAATATTTTTGCTGGTGGACTCGATAATGGCTCATCCCTGACAGTAAAAACCTGGAAAGGTCCAAAACCTGAAAGCCCGATCTGCCAGGTGTATACGTCCACTTTTTTCTGAACAATTCGGACGCGACAGCCCTCCTCTTCCGCAATATCAACCAATTCGGTTAACACCTTCCTACGGTTTTCAAAGGAGCCAATAAGTACTTCATCGTAATCATGATTGGAAATGGTTTTTTCTAACTGCTTGACGGGATTCTGGCGGGTCGCTGAACTTTCCATATCACAAATTGATGCGAGCTGGAACCCAAAGCTGGGATTTTCTGAGAGCCATTTTTCGAACTGGGAGCATTCGCTCTTGTTTCCCACGAAGGTGATAATTCTTTGATTTCGCCCTTTTGACCTGATTCGAGTTAGGAACCAAAATCTCAGTCGATTTAAGGCAATTAGACCCAGATATCCGGATATTAGAAATAATGTTAACGATAAGCGGCTGACATCTGATTTAAGAAGAACTAGAGCCAGGAATATTAGAAAACTAACAATGACCCATTGGAGGGTAATTTGTATAAACGACCCTGCCAGACTCCAGGTACGACGGTCCCTATAATACCCGAAAAAACCTGCAACTGCCGGCCAAAGGATGGCTGCAAACATTACAATATTTGTGTATGTCGTATTCGGAGTTAACGCTTGTGCGTGCGGAAAGTAGTGTGTGAGGATACCAATAAAAACAATAGCGAAGGTTTCCGACAATGCGAAAAATGGGATTAAATATTTAGTATATCTTTTCATCCCTGACCCGCCCCTTTTTGTGTTCGATTTGCGACCCTTTTTACCGCAACCGATAATTAAAACGTATCGTTGTTAATTATCAAGCGCCAATGTAAAGCTTAATATACAAATGTGACAATTATCATATACGAGCAGACAAAGCAATTCCCTTGGTTTTACCCTATTCATGTATAGTTGGAATAGAAGCGCAGAATATCAAGACGTTCTCTACAAACAAATACACCGTCGTAGGGTTGCTCTTTACATTAGAGCATGGTCTGCATAGTTTCGCAATCCGCTCCAATTTTACTCCACTCTCAATAACCCAGCGTTTTAACGCGGGGTTACGCCAACCAGCAAAAAAAAGGGGGCTTTAGCCACTCAACCCTGGGTTGAGGGTCTGGGCGTCAGGGGCTAATGACATCATGCCAGTCACTGAGTGTCCCAACTTTCGAAACGGGACGTATCGAGAGCCCCCAGGTTGTGAAACCCGGGGTTAATGACAGGAGTAAATATGGGGATCTGAGCAGGTGAAAAAAGCACCCCGGTGGGATGCTTTTTGTAAAAGGTTTTTGAACAAAGTTCAAAAAAGTCTAGCTGGTCTTCCTTTTCTTTTGATTCTCATCCCAGATTAAAATCACAGGGCTGGCAATAAAAATAGAAGAGTAAGTCCCCACAACGAGACCAATAGTTAGTGCGAAAGCAAATGGCTTTATCACTTCCCCACCAAAGAACAACAATATTAGAACCACTGTAAGTGTGGTCAAGGAGGTGATCACTGTCCGATTCAGGGTCTGATTCAAACTCGTATTGAGCACAGCCATAAATGAATCCTGGCGTTTGATCTTGGCATTCTCACGGACCCTGTCAAAAACAACAATCGTATCATTGAGAGAGTAACCCACAATAAAGAGAAAGGCAGCCAGTACGGAAAGTGAGATTTCCATGTTCAGCAATGAAAAAATCCCCAGAGTGATTAACACATCATGGGCAAGAGCCACTAGAGCACCAATAGCATACATGAATTGGAAGCGGATGGATATATAGATCACAATACCAATCATAGCGATTAGCACAGCCGAGACCATATCTCCACGCAGTTCTTTACCAATCTTTGGCCCAACTGTCTCCAGACGCCGAATATCGAAGCTGTCTCGCCCATTAATGGAACCCAGGGCTTCACGAATTGTGTTTACCTGCTCTTCACTGCGGGTGGAGGTCTTCACATGAATCAGAAATTCATCAGCGTTACCAAATTCACGAATTGCCGCATCACCATATCCGATTTCGGATAGGGCATCACGGACAGACTCAACTGTGGTAGATTCCAGGAATAGAACCTGAATTTCGGTTCCACCCTCAAAGTCGATACTATAGAGTGGACCACCATGGAGAACAATACTGATCAAGCCAGCTAAAATGACGGCTCCGGAAATCATCGCGGCCAGTTTACGTTTCCCGAGGAAGTCGATATTTACATTTTTAATTAATTCAAACATATTCAAATTCCTCAGATACTCAACTTAGTCATGGTTTTACGTTCAGTCATCACCATGAAAACTGTGCGTGTGACGAAGATAGCGGTGATC
>JABMPR010000057.1 GCA_013202895.1 bacterium
CATCAATAGGAATACTATCACATGCTGCTAGAACTTCAGCTGCATTAGCTCCAGCCCCTTTGAATAAACCGATGGCGTCATCGCCACTCACAGCGAGGACACATTCATCCTCAAATACTACATCTGCGTTATTTTGTAGGCTCGCATGGGAGACATCTCTGGAAAAGCTAAATCTACCTTCAGGAAATAGAGTGCCAGATAATCTGTAGAAGGACTCTCCCGAATTTTCCATCTCATTCCCCCAACCATAACCGATAGCATTAACATCCCCATGGCCTTTGATCAAGGCATACTGACTGAGGTCAATGATCTGATCTGTAGGATTGTAAATTTCCAGGAAATGATTATAAACCGGATTCTCTCTGGCGCCAATATACCAAATGCTAATGATGGGATCCTCACAAAGCCCAAATGAATACAGCAGAAAAAATATTAGCGCGGCTGATCTGGAATTTTTGTGTGTCATTTTAGTACCGTGACCTTTCTTATTTCTCTAAATGTTCTGGATTGAAAGTGAACCAGATATATTCCTGAAATTATTTCAGCACCATATTGATCCGTTCCATCCCAAAAAATAGTGTTGGAAGTCTGTCCCGCAGTGTGGTTTGCCAGGCTAATTATTTTCCGACCAAGAATATCAAAAACATCAATGGCTAAATCTGACACTCCAACTGGAAAAGAAATTATTGTGGAAGCATTGAATGGATTGGGAGTAATTGTTAAGTGACTCGTGCTGATACTGGTATAGGTAATAATTGCAGAAGATGAAGTGACGGTAACTCGAACTGTATCAAGTGAGGTCAATCCTTCATTATCGGTAACGCTTAAAACGAATTGGAGTGAATCATTATGATCAGGAGTGGTGAAAGAGCTGGTAAGGGATGTTGCCTGCGACAGGGTTACTGCATTTCCCTGGATTTGTGACCAGAAGCTGGAGGCAATGTTGCCGTCTGGATCTGAACTCCCTGATCCATCCAGGACAACTAATTCCTGCAAGCCAACTAGCTGATCTTCACCAGCATCAGCCAGAGGTGTCGCATTATACAGCGGGGGTCCATCGATATACTGGGAACATTCACCCAGACCTAGAATTGTATTCATCCCGCATTCAGAATTTACTACCTGCCAGAATTCGTGGTAAACACCGGGTAATTCGGCGAGTTGATGGTTTGTATAAACTTCATCACCGTAATAATACGCAAGATATCCGAAGAATATGTATGATCTTGATCTGCGATTGTCGCCCTGTATATCCCTGGCACAGTTGGTAGACTGCCCGCCAGTGTCATATTGACCAATGAGGATGGTGATATCCTGATGAAAATATTGATCCCGAATAAAATCTACGCCAGAGTCTTCCATATAATCATTGAGGCTACCCAGTCCATATTTGTAATAATTGGCAGACCAGCACAGTGCAGATGGTTCAAATGCATAGACCTGAGCATTTTCATCCACCACTCTGGCCTCATCCAGATATAAAAATGAGGGTGAGTTAGTAGGGATATATCTAAAGTCAATGTCATGCTCGCTCTCTAAATCCTGTTGGGCTCGCCCCCCTGCTGCATAGCGGACAACCATTTGTGAACCGGCTGAATGTCCGGTGAGAACCAACGACTCGAGATTTGGGCAGTTATTGACCAAACGATGATAAATGGTATCCAGGGTTGAGAAGGAACTGATCTGTGCAGATCTGGGATTCGTCCCGGTATTCCTTGAAAGGTCCCCTGCATTCCAATCCCCAGAGGGCCAGAATAATGCTGTTGAATCCAGATTATGATCGATAACATCTCCCTGAACTAGATACAGAGGCGCGATGATGAAAGTTGAATCAAGCAGGTCATTATTGCTGGCTGCATTGGATAATATGTTGTAATGTTCGTTCGCATTTCGTCCGTCACCATGAATTGAGATAATGGCTGTTTTTATATTGGACAGTGTGCTATCCAGCTCATGATTTCCATAGTAAGGTAGTGTCAGGTGGTGACCATCAACGTGGTAATTTACCCACTTATCAGGGATCCCGACTTGGCCATTAAGGAATGAATTTAGCATCATTAGCATTAATAAAAATCTGGACAAAGAAAGAGACCTCTTCTGTTTCTCATATCGGCTTTCAATGAAACATTTGTTTCGGAATATATATAATATATTCAAAATATTGCAAGAAGAATATTTGCTCATGTTAGCAGATATTTATGTGAAAGGTGTCTCGCTATTAAGTGCGTGGAAATACTAGTGCTCCTTCCGCACGTGATCAATGGATTCGATGGTTTGAATCGTTTTTTGTTTATTGTCCAAACCTATTTGTGATGCCAGAGCATAGATGAGCACCAGGGGTGCCATGATAGAGTTTGCCATGGTGACGCTTTTCACTGAGACCTGCAAAAATAGATCGCTGTGTTGTACGATTTGACTTGTGGGTTTATCCGTTATGGATAAAACCTTCAGGTTGTTTTCCTGGGCATACTCAGCTGCCTTGATGGTAGGTTCTGAGTAGGGCGGAAATGAAAATGCGATGATTAAGTCATCCTGGGTCATATTAATAATTTGTTCTGAAAAATTTAAAGCGCCATAGGTCAAGGCATTCGCTTTTAGTGACACCCGGCTAAACAGATAGGCTGTGATTTCAGCCAGGTGTGAAGAAATCGCCATCCCCATTGAGTAGACATAGCTGGCGTTCTTGATCATTTCCAAGGCACGATCAAAATCAGCTTTGTTGAAATAGTCCAATGTCAGGTTGATGTTATTCAAAGTTTGATCGGTGACCTGTCCAATCATGTCTCCTTCGATATCATCATGGTTCAGTCGGCTTTTAAAACGATGAATGGGATCAAGTTCTTTACGCATGGTATCCAGGAATTCACCTTTCAACTCCTGAAAACCGGAATAACCCAGTGTCTGGGCCAAACGCACAATGGTTGTTTTGCTGGTGTTTAAGGTTGATTCCAGGTCACGGATAGAGCTCAGTGCAAATATCTCAGGATTTTCGATGAGGTAATTGGCAATTAGTTTTTGCGAATGGGTTAGGTCGGGCAATTTATTTTTAATTCGTGCTTTAACGTCAATGATGTGAGGGTTCATTATTCAGAATTCCTGCTCTATTGGGATGCTTAAATTTACATCCCGACATTATAGCTATATGATATTTCAATTTCTATTTATTTAATTTGCTTTAATCAAATAGCCTTTGATCATGTATTAAAAAAGAGTGGAGTGTAACAAAGAATCAAACCTGTTTTGAGAACATGTGAAAATTAATTCGCTCAAGATCTTGGGAGAGGTTTCACTGCTCCAACTCATTCACTCCATAACCCTTCAGCAATCTTGATTCGATTCCTGACAAAGAAGGTATCCCTGAATTCAGGAACTCAGTTTTGTGATAGACCTTGTCCTATAAAGCTACCTGATGCCAGTTATATGATTAGCGGCACAGGGGGAGTTGGCCGCGGTCTTCAACCTCGCCTCTTCTGGTCACTTGCCTCTGGCAACTGATTGAGTATTGAACCCCTATTCGTGGTTCAATACGAATGAAAAGTGGCATGACTGGAAAGTGACCTAGAGCAAAAAAACCCCTGCGTTTTTAGGTCAGGGGCTTATGTACAAGGTTTAGCGATCGATTCTTATTCCAAAAATAGCATCCATCTGAGCCCCGCTGGGACCTTCGGTGGGTAAATCTTATCGTAAGTAAACCATTTTAATAGTTTGACTAAAATTACCAGCCCTGCCTGTGGCGGGATCTACGACCTGCAATCGACAGAGATACAGACCGGTACTTACCGGATTTCCAAATCGATCCATGCCGTTCCACTGCACAGCATAACTACCTGGAGATTTTGATTCATCCTGGAGTGTTATGACCTCTCGACCCCGAATATCGATGACTGTCAATTTGACCCTGGATCGTTCTGGCAGGCTGTAGCTGATTGTGGTGCTAGGATTGAAGGGGTTGGGAAAGTTCTGATAGAGTGCAAACTC
>JABMPR010000058.1 GCA_013202895.1 bacterium
ATTATTAAGAGAGTCCTGCTTTGCTGTGAATTCTGAAAATATTGAAGCGAATTGAAGAACAAAAATGAGCAGGGAGAGGGAGGAAGCGCATGAAAGCAGTTTGGTTGGCATTTGCTGCTATATTTATTGCTGAATTGGGAGATAAGACTCAATTGGCAATTCTAGCCATGACAGGTCGAGGATACTCTGCCTGGTCAGTATTTTTGGGTTCTATGCTGGCCTTTGCAATACTTACGGGTATCGCTGTGCTTGTTGGGGATTGGGTGCAAACCCGGATCCCAGCCGAGACGATCGCCAGGATTGCCGGTGCAAGTTTTGTCACTATTGGTGTTCTCATGTGGTTTGGGAAATTATAAGTTCAACTAAAAAGGATAATTAAAAATGGACAAACACATTTTTACAGTGAGCAATATGAATTGCAATGGTTGTGCCGCGACGATTCGTGAAGGTCTTGAAGCTGATAACCGGGTTCAGGCAATTGATATAGAACTGGCAAAAAAACGTGTTAGTGTTGAAGGTGATCTTACAATGGAAGAGGCAGCTGCAATTATAAATAGCAGCGGTTTCCAACCAGAAGTCTTCATCCAGAAGAAAGGTTTTCTGGGAAGTCTATTCTCTAACTAATGCGAGCTTTGCTACACATCGTAGCTCATTTTGCTATTCCGGCTCTCATTGCACCGAGTTTAGCAAAATGGTTTAAACCGGTAAGAAAATGGAGTTATTATTGGATCTTAATGTCGGCAACTATTTTAATCGATCTGGATCATCTCATAGCGGATCCAATCTATGATCCCCTTCGTTGCAGTATTGGGTTTCATCCACTTCATACCTTCTGGGCAGTGGGAATTTATCTAATGCTATTAATACCAGAAAAGACCCGTGTAATAGCCGTTGGACTCCTGGTTCATATGCTATTGGATGGTATAGATTGTGGAATGATGTAAACAAGTTTGATCACCTGAAGTGATCAAGAAAGGAATTAACATGAAATATATAATTATGAGTATTGCCTGCGTTGCGTTTCTCATTGGTTGTGGAGGCGAAAAAAAAGCTGAGCCAATGGAGCATGATCCTGATGCACACGCAAAAATGGAAAAACCGCAGATGCAGGCAATGGATGAAAAACTGATCTACTACACCTGTCCCATGGAATCGCACAAACACATTCACAGTAAGGAAGCAGGATCATGCTCTGAATGTGGCATGACTTTAGTACCGGCCGTTGTCACAAGTGAGGATAAAATGGAGTATTACGGTTGTCCCATGGAAATCCACAGCCATGTACGCCAGGAAACCCCGGGCAAATGCGACGAATGTGGCATGGATTTGAAACCCATGCGACTCGAAAAATCAGCCTGACCGTGACAAGGCAGCTCGTTCCGGGAATACGGGATTGGGGCTCATTTCTAAAAACAGGACCTTTATAAGGGCAATTTTTTGTTGATTGCCTTCCACCCTGGCATGTCAGAACAATTGGATCATATTTTGTTTTGATTTGCTAGGGATGGTGTTAAAATCAGACGAAATCATTGTCGAAAGCAGATGGCAACGACCCATGCATAGTATTAGCTATGGTTCGTATTCGTCTATCAAATAATAGGAAATATGACTAATGCAAGGTATCCTTGATCTGTTAATGAGCAACCCTCTCTATATGGTGGGCGCCGGTATACTTGGTCTTGTGGTGCTGGTATTTTTATTAAAAAAAGTTTTCAAGATTATGATCGTCATTATCGTCGTAGCACTGGCATATGGCGGCTATCTATATATGACGGAAAAGGATCCCATGAAAACGCTTCAGAAGAATCTGGATAAGGGTAAATCCACCATAAATGAAATTGATGATGCAACCAAGGATATCCGTCGTGAAACCCTTGACAAAGTCATTGATGATGTAGATAAAAAGCTGAAGGAAAACGCTAAAAAGAAATAATAAGACGCCGCGGTTCAGGTATCATCATCAAGCGCTTTTAATATCAATACCTCTTAAAACCTGATTGTTTATTCGAGATTCCTGGCCTGGAATGATTTCTTGATGTCATGCAGATCGCCTCGGGGGATGGCTGCAATTAAGCGTTTTGTATAATCCGTCTGGGGGTCTTGATACACTTTATCGGCATCACCCATCTCTTCGATTTTGCCGTCATTCATAACAACCATTCGATCGGACATGAATTTTACAACCGACAAATCATGAGAAATAAAAATATAGGTTAGACCAAATTCATCTCTGAGCTGGTTTAACAGATTTAGAACCTGAGCCTGTACTGAAACATCCAGAGCGGATACAGATTCATCACAGATAATAAATTCAGGCTGAACTGCCAGGGCTCTAGCGATACAGATTCGCTGTCTCTGGCCTCCGGAAAACTCATGGGGATAACGATTGTAATGGCCGGAATCGAGATTCACCTTTTCCAGTATCTCGTGCACCTTCTTGCGCCGTTTTTCATCATCCCCGTGCAGATTGTGAACCTGCATCGGTTCCAGAATTGCTGAACCAATCGTGATACGCGGATTCAGCGAAGAATAAGGATCCTGAAAGATAATTTGGATCCGTCTGCGAATATCTCTGAGCTCATCTCCGGCAATGTTGGTAATATCCTTTCCGTGGAATGTAATTTTACCTGCGCTTGGCTCAATCAGCCGTATGATGGTTCGTCCTAGAGTCGTTTTGCCACATCCAGACTCACCCACCAGACCCAGTGTTTCACCTGGATACACTTCAAAACTGACATCATCAACTGCTTTTACATGATCAACTACCTTGCTGAACAGCCCTTCACGTATGGGGAAGTAGGTTTTTAAATTATCGATGGATAAGATGGGCGTTTGGGAATAGAGAATTTCGTGTCGCTTTTTAGTTTCAGCAGGAGTAATAATCAGATCATGTATGGCTTCGTCAACTGATTTTTTTAATTCGATCATCTCGCCAGCTTCGTTTTCTTCCATAAAATCCGAGATGATCGGGAGCAGTTTCAGCCGATGATCCAGGGGTGGGCGACAGGCTAACAAGCCCTTGGTGTAGGGGTGTTGAGGGTTTGAAAAAATTTCCCATACTGAGCCCTGTTCAACGATTTTTCCCTGGTACATAACTACAACATGATCGGCTATTTCTGCGATTACACCCAGATCATGGGTGATAAAAATAATACCCATATCATGGGTGTCCCGGAGCTTACGCATAAGATCAAGAATGGTAGCCTGAACCGTAACATCAAGAGCAGTGGTTGGCTCATCAGCAATAAGGATTCGAGGATTACAGGACATTGCCATGGCGATCATTACTCTTTGTTTCTGACCTCCTGATAGTTGATGAGGATATGAGTCAATAATCATCTCTGGGCGGGGGAGCTCAACCTCGTTGAAAAGCTCAAGCGTTCTACTTCGGGCTTCAGCTTTGCTCATTTTTTGGTGGAGAATCAAAGCTTCCATGACTTGATTACCACAGGTGAATACAGGATTGAGGGAAGTCATAGGCTCCTGAAAGATCATGGCGATTTCATTCCCGCGGAATTCACGCATTTCGTTCTCAGGTACCTGGGTGAGATCAACCAGTCCTTTGGTTCTGGAATGGTACATTAAGCGACCCCCAACAATTCGCCCAGGTGGATTTGGAATCAAGCGCATCAAAGACAGTGAAGTGACGGACTTACCTGATCCTGATTCACCAACAACACCAACTGTCCGCCCCTTCTCAAGGCTGAATGTTACTTTATCCACCGCTTTAACAAGACCTTCATCAGTGCTAAAGACAGTTTCTAATTCTTGAATCTCAGTAAGCATATTTTCTGACATATGTTGATCCGTATCCTTTATCGTCATTTTGGGCAAATACGCGCTGCACTCGCAAGCGTTGAATATAAATGGAAAGCGTGTAGGAAAAAGGATGAAGGGGCTTCAAGAGTTTAATCCATTCATCTTCGCTGAGTCACAACCAACCCAATTCATTATGAGTCATTTATTCATACCGTTCAAATTATGTGGAGACCACTAATCGAAAACATGGCTCAATCCTGGGGTAGATTTTATATTGCCTGTAGAATTGTTTAAAGAAACACGAAAATATCAAGAGGTTAAAATGAATCACAAACCAATAATACTCCTGTCTACATTGATTGTTATCAGTATACTTTTTTCTGGATGTACGCAACAGCCAGTCCAGCTCCCTGAGCCTCCCCAGGATAATAATGCAATTCAACATGTGAACATGGATCTCTCAGTAGCACCTGGTGATGATTTTTATCGCTATGCCAATGGGGGTTGGATTGATGCCAACCCGGTGCCTGAAGCATTTGCTCAGTATAGTGCGGGGACAGAAGTCTGGCTACGTAACAATGAGCAGGTTAAGGCTGTCGTGGCAGATCCGAAATTATTAGCAGCAGCTCCAGGTAGCATCGAACGAAAAATAGGTGATTTTTATGCCACGGGAATGGATACTAATACCATCGATGCAGCTGGGATCTCAGCCCTGAAGGAAACCCTTGAACAGATCGCCAGGCTTGATTCAAAAGAGGCTCTAACCGCCATGGTTGCTTATCAGCATAAGACCTCAAGCTATCCTCTTTTTTATGTTTATGCCGATCAGGACGAGAAAAATAGTGAACAAGTCATTGCCAATCTAACACAGAGTGGGTTGGGAATGACCGATCGAGATCAGTATCTGGATGATGATGAACGTTCTGTCGCACTTCGGGAAGCCTATCAGACATTCATGGATACCATCTTTTCATTGATGGGCGATTCAGACGAGGATATCAAGAAGCAGATTAATGCGATTATGGCTTTTGAAACCCGGCTGGCTGAAAATTCAATGACCCGGGTAGAACAACGGGATCCAGAGAAGGGATATAATCCCATGTCTCTCAGTGAGTTACAGAGTCTTTCCCCTGATTTTGATTTTGCAGCATATTTCAGCGGGATTGGGATTAGTGACCCTGGAACTATTAATATCCGCCAACCCTTGTTTTTCAAGGCAGTATCCGATATGATTGCAGATGTAGATTTAGGGGATTGGAAAATTTATTTGCGCTGGAATCATATCCAGGGCAAGATGGGTGCATTACCCCAAACCTTCAGGGATGCCAGCTTTGCATTTTATGGAACAGCAGTCAATGGTACTGAAAAACCCCAACCGAGATGGCGGCAGGTCTTGGGGACGATGAATGGCTCATTGGGTGAAGCTATTGGCAAGACCTATGTTGCCAAACATTTTCCTCCGGCATCCAAATCGCGTATGCTCGAATTGGTAGAGAATTTAAAAATTGCTCAGGGTGAGCGAATTAAAATCCTGGATTGGATGAGTGCTGAAACCAAGGAAAAGGCATTGGCCAAACTGGCAACCATGAGTGTCAAAATTGGATATCCGGACAAGTGGACTGATTACAGTACCATGACGATCAGTTCTACAGATTATGGTGCCAACCTTGAAGCCGCACGCAGTTTCCATTTTTTGAAGAAGATTTCAAAGATTGGAAAGCCTGTTGATAGGGAAGAATGGTTTATGAATCCACAGACTGTCAACGCCTACTATAGTCCTTCTTTAAATGAGATTGTGTTCCCGGCAGGGATCCTCCAGCCCCCCTTCTTCTTTCCCGATGGTGATGAAGCTGTTAATTACGGGGCAATTGGCGTGGTGATTGGGCATGAAATCACCCACGGATTTGATGACCAGGGCCGGAAATTTGATGCCAGGGGGAATATGGAGGATTGGTGGATAGAAGAAGACGGTCTCAAGTTTGAGGTTAAGGCGCAGCTGGTGGTGGATCAGTATAATGAATTTTTTATTACAGATTCAGTCCATATAAATGGTGAATTAACGCTGGGAGAAAACATTGCAGATCTGGGTGGCCTAATGATCTCGTATCAAGCAATGTTGGAAGCGCTCAAGACACATCCTGAACCGGAAAAGATTGCCGGCTTTACCCAGTCTCAGCGTTTCTTTCTTTCTTTTGCCCAGATCTGGAGAGGAACAGCCAGAGAAGCCGCACTTCTCCAGCAGGTGCAAACTGATCCACATTCACCCAGGGAATTTCGTGTTTTGGGTCCGATCGTGAATACACAAATGTGGTACGATGCATTCTCAGTGGAAGCAGGTGATTCACTTTTTACTGAAGCATCCCATCGAATCAAGATCTGGTAATTCTGCCTTCCACCCTCAGGTAACTATCGCAGGTGGAAGGGCTATTATAAAATAATTTATAATATCTAACATATTGTGAATAATAACATTAATTAAGTCCTTTTATATTGATTATTATGGCTGTTTCGGGCGATAAGATTGGTGTTCTTTCCAATCCAGTTTATCTTTAGACATATTTATACGAGTATAATACGGGTCCTCTGTAAAGTATGAATGTATGAGGGTTTGTTTTGGGAAGACAAATCATCAATTAGGGTAGGACGGGAAAAATCATGACACATCGAAGACATCTCGTGAGTAGCGAGTTGAACAAGACGCATGAAAATTCCAACTTCGTTGAGACTTTTCATGCGGCAGAATGCTATGGTCTCATGGGTCAAATCGGGATTCTCAGCGATGAACAGGTTGAGTTGCTGCTTGACCAGGGTAAGATTTCTGATCGCCGTAATAAAATGCTAGAAGCTTTGTATAAGATTACTTATGCAAAAATTGCTGGACGAGAGGGCAATTACTCGTATGCGATTGAGCTCTATGATCAGGTAATGGAGAAAATCAATGTCCTTAACCAGGGTACTCAGCAGGAGAGTGCCATGACCTTGTTCTATTACGAATATTCAGAATTCCTGCACGCAATTGATGATACAAGCGGTTCTATGATGTATTTGGAGCGAGCTCAGAACACTGCCAGGTCTAACAAAATGAAACAGATGATTGCATATCAGTTCATGGTGAGACAGGGTAGATCCTTAAAGAAATCCGGTCTCAGGAAATGGCTGCAAAGCATTGCCTATTTCAATCAAAATGGGATGACGGTCATGGAGACCCTAGCTCATTATGACCTGGCTCAATATTATGTTGGGCGGGATGAACTCAGTGAAGCGGCAAGCCATTTGGATCGGGCGCATGAGTTGGCAGTCACTGCGGGCTATCAATACCTGCAATGTAATATTGATCTGGCTCGGGGCTTCCTCCTCATAAAACAGGATCGTAGTAGTGAAGTTGTCAGCTATTATGAGGAACTTCTAAACACAGTGCATAGCACATATTTTAAATCCATGATAATCCTGGCTCTGGCCGATCTCTATCAAAAACTAGGACGAGCAGATAAAGCATTGGAAACCGCCATGGAGGGCCTGGAGATCTGTCAGCGCTTCACAATCAGTTCTGAACTAGCCAGAGCCAGCTTGATGGTTGGTAAATTATACCATCGGCATAAGACCGATATCACGAAAGCATACTTTTATTACCAGCAGGCATATGGTTCTGTCCTGGAATTGGCCACGCGCGGGGTTCCCATCACGGGAGTGCGGCAGAGCGCTGTCAATTCCTATGTGAGTTTTCTGGAAGAACATTTTCCAGGCAACGCGGCAGAATCCGCTCATGAAGACTTATTTGCATTTTCCAGGGAATTGAAATGGGTCAGAATCAAGGATCTGTTTCACTATAATCTTTTTCTGTACCATTATCTGAATTCAGGAGTGGGAGGTAAGACATTAGAGGCCTTGGATTTTCCGGCTTCCTCCTTTTACTCAGCAACAGAAAGATTACGCAGCAGGGGAATCATCTTCCCAAATTTCAGGAAAAATGATGTTGAAATTCCCAGTGAAAATTATGTGGAAGGTCTGCAGCAATACTCCCGTATGCATCGAGAAAAAACCTGGGTGGAAATCAATGAGCGTTTTGAAAAGGATATGCTGGCATATCATTACAAGCTGAATAATTACAACAAGAAATTATTGGCTAAGAATCTTGAGCTGGCTTATTCAGGGATTGTGAATCGGACTAAATATCTGACTTCCAGAGATAATTAAACAGTATCTCCCGCGCGGTCTGTAATGGGATATCTTTAAAACTCCATCTTTCGAGAGTATTCACACCCGCTGACTCTTATTCACTTA
Organism: bacterium; assembly: GCA_013202895.1. GTDB lineage: Bacteria > Fidelibacterota > UBA8477 > UBA8477 > JABMPR01 > JABMPR01. The sequence goes on from JABMPR010000058.1 coordinate 8,041, forward strand.
TAAGAGATTTAGCTTATGAAACGCCAAAAACCTGATGGTCCCCTTGTCTAAAAACCTCATTTTCACATCACTGCAACTCATATTTTCAAAATGTTCGGCACTCAATCAAACAGATACCTGGAACCATATATAAACTAATATCAATAATCATTTGGAAAATTGATATTATAGTCCTGTTTATAGTATATAAATTCATTTCTAGCAACTAATAGAGTTAAATTTATGATCTATTCAACGTAATATATATATTACAATCACGAATATATCAAAAATCAATTTGGGCGAACAGGGGAAATAACATTCTGGCGTACTATTTATAAGACATATTTGTAATACCTTGATTTATATCATCTTAGAGAATGTTTATTGTTAAAAAATCAAGGGATTAAGTCAAATATTCGCAAAAATAGCATCGACAAAATTTGAAAGGGTAATAAATAAGCGACTATTCAGCCTGTTATTATGTGCTGTGAGTAACATATATGGTACATTAAATATTAATGAATATAATATTGACAGCTGTAAATATTTGATAATAAAGCACATATAGCGCTGAATACACTTTGGCCCGCCTTTTGAACTATATATTGGCATGTTGAGAACTGAATCCATATCAAAAGCAGCCCAGGTCAAAGGATAGTCAGGAATGTTAGTAGCCGTCCTAATGATTTTTGTGGTTTTCTCCTATACTGGGGTAGCTGTACTTAATGTATCCTATGTATCCTCCTCCGCCTCACGGGAAACAGTGCAGAATATCAAATTGCAGTATGCCGTTGAATCTCAGGTTAACGAAACACTGTGGCGTATTAACATTGGTGCTGACTCCTTGGTTTCAGAAACTTCTGATGGCATTACTACTCTCTGGGATGCTACCTCTAATATATTATCAGTTAACGTTGATATGTTTGAGATGGAAGCTGAGATTCTGATGGACCTCAATGAAGACACTCACTTTGATCG
>JABMPR010000059.1 GCA_013202895.1 bacterium
ACCCACTACCGTTCAATCGCACACGGGAATGGTGATGTCTTGATTCATGAATCAGTGAAATTGAGGTATGACAAAGATAAAAAATACCGTCCCAAAAATTTAATTGAATACATAAAAAAATATGATTGGCCAACTAATCTAGGAGTATAAATCTATCCAATGCAATTATTATAAGGATGCCCTTTTCATAATAAATAAACCGAAGTCAAGGAGGAAAAAATGGGAATTGTGACTGATTTTGGGAAAGCTATAGCCAATATTGTTAGCTTTGGTAGCAAGCTAAATCGCGATCAACGTAGTGAAATAAGGAAAGCTGTAGGAGAACTTGCAGATGAACTCGACAGAGCTCTTCGTATAGCTCAGTTCTATTTAGAAGGGGTTAAAAACATAAAAGATCCTATTGATATATCTTCCTATTTACGTAATGGTCAAGGCACATTAATGGATACATATAATGAGTATAAGGTATGTGACGGATTATATGAGTTGCACGATCGTTTTGACCAAATCTTTGATCCTGTCAAGCTTTCTGTTTCAATTGGGAAAATAAAAAATATTCATCAATTGATTCACAACCTGAGTGTGGGGGAAAGGTTTATTATTGATGATCTTGATTCTCTCCTAGATACTATGCTGGATCTGGCTAATGAACTTAGCAATGCGAATATTGATGATCAGGCAGATATTGTTAAAAAGATCAAAACTACACTCAAATTAGAGATTTCTGAAATAGGTGACCATCGAAAAAGCATTAAGAGAGCAATGCGAGAGATATTTGATAACATGTAAACACAAAAATGGCTGAGCAGGTCATTCATTTAGCTAAAATAACAGGGAGGGTATCTTGCCAAATTCCACAGCATTAGTACCAGGGACTGGCGGCATTACGTTTGTTGGGACAGATGGAGAAGATATAGGTTATCCGGTTAAAATGCAGATCGGAGCACTCTCAGGAGGGCTGCTTGGTAAAAGTGCTGCTGAATTGATCAGCCTGCTGAGTATGGAGCATCGACCAGGTCAGATAGCTCCAGTGAAAACGAGTCTGTCCCCTGGTTTGTCAATTCGTCCGGGGCACACACTCAAGGTTGCCTATAATCAAGTACCAGACAGTTGGAATCAGTTTCACTATGATTGGCGTGCTGATATCCGCTACAGCGCTGGACAACTTGTGGACTTTATCACCGAGCGGAAACCAACAAATGGCCGATGGAATCTGGTCGCCCATTCACAAGGTGGCTTAGTTATAGTTGCTGCAAGCAAGATGATGAGCAGTCCGGATGAGTTTGAGGAATACGTCGCGTCTGTTATTCTAGTAGGAACACCCCTAGCAGGCACTGTCAATTCGGCCCGCGCACTCATTCTGGGTGAACAATTGGGGAAAGCCTCGGCTCCCGAATTCCAACAGATTGTGGGAACATGGCCTTCCATATACCAAATGATGCCTGCCTGGCCTGCTGTTATCGATGCAAATGGGAACATAGCATCGGATGACGAACAGATGACTGAGTTCAGTGCTTGGAATGCTTATGGGCACATTGATCCTGATTTGATCGTGCGGACGAAAGCGGTACAAAAAATGCTTGAGGATCCGATTGGTTGGATGATGGGTGACATCGAGATCAGCATCCTTATGGCAAAAAATAAATACACTCGCGTTCGTGTTCAGCGTGAAGACGATGGTACTTTCGAACCGGATATCTTACAGAAGCAGATGGGGGATACACTTGTACCCCACGACATCACTCAAAGATGGGTCGGTCCTCACATCACTCCCTTTGTAACCACCTTCACAGGACAAGTGAACGAACACAGTAGACTATTCAATGATCCTGGCGTGGTGACGCAGATCAAGACTCTACTACGATAATTAGGAGGGCTGCAATGAGAATATTATTGATTTGTATAATCATTATGCAATCCAGTATAATTTCAACAGTGGTGGCTCAGCGTCCAGCTCCGCAAGCTACTGAAAAGCACGAAAAACGAGTGCTCGCATTAGGCAACATTTCTTTTGTCGATTCGAAGAAACCCATATCCACAACAGGTGGTCTGTTCCAGATCTCACTAAAAAAGTGGCCTGTCAACCGAGGGACAAATCCAGACTCGCTATTAGCCATGATAGATAGGGAGCTTAATACGAAACTTGCTGAAGGTATTGTCCATCCTGATATTAGAAGGGCGCTCAGGAACCAGTCCATCAGAATCGACCCTGAAGCCACTTTAAAAGACAGTAGTGGCATTTGGGTGCTCAGGAGTGGTCGGGATCGATATATGATCCTTATAAATACTGATAGTCTTGGAGTGTATGCCTCCATAAGCTTCCAAGATATCGAAAAACCGAAATGGTTTTTACATTTATTGGGTTCTGGGAGCCTAAATGGAGAAAATGATTATTCTGCATTAGGACAAATCGGTCTGATATTGCGTAACTCGTCAAATTTGTATACAGCAGTTGGTTTCGCTATACATGGCTCAATACCCACCAAAGGGATTGCTCCGATTATCCGTCTGGAGATCATGGATGTGGTTGCTTTTCAGGGAGGTCCAGCATACTACGGTGATGATAAATGGGGGTACTTCGTATCAGTCGAGTTCATGAAGGGCTTGTGGGAAGACATCGGATTGAAAGAAGCTCAAAATCCATAGATGGTAAACGCCTTGTTTCTTTTATATGAAGGCATTTGTATTGAATGCTCTTGAGGGAGTGAGATAAACATTTGGCTTTGATGTGATTCCGAAAACACCAGATGCCATGCGCAAGTAAGTTAACACAAGAAGGAGGTTGAGAATGAATGATCAAACTAATCAGGTAACCCAAGAAGCCCCGAATGAGACTGGGTTACTAACTGATGACCAAGGCAAACGGTCGATGATGCGATTAATGAGTTTTATGGCACTTATCGCAGGCATCTGGTTTGCATGGATGACGCTTACAGACGATAACATAACAACAAATGAAGGTGTTTACATAACAACTACATTCCTTTTGGCTGCATTTGCGCCAAAAGCCCTTCAAAAATACGTTGAGAACTCATATCCACCAAAAAAATAAATACTATTTAGTCATGTAAAATTAGGTCGGTTAGATCAATCCAAGAATATTTCAACATGTCATTTCATGTCAAAGGATTGCTGGGATCAGACTCTCGCTGAAGCGGTTTCGGGGGTCAATTCCTCCCACCCAATACCGTTTAAAAACGTTTAAGTATTCTAAAGTGGTACCCTCGTACCCTTTTATACCATTCTGGTGTTAATCGCAATTTTCATGAATTTCGTCAATCGGTAGAGTGATACGCTTCTGATCTTGGATTAAAGCATTTAATATTCTCTGCTAATATTTCATATTCACTTATTATGATCAAATAAGAATTGTTGTTTCAAATGGAACGAGTTATCTTAACTCCATAAGTCAATAATATGTTGGGGTGAATAGTTTGATTACTATTATACAATCTGGGAAATCGTCCGCTCTGAAAAATGCGACCCAGAAGTTTGTGGATGATCTGAGGTATTCGTATCTTATACAAAATGAAGTTCAATTCAATTGAAAGGTGTTTTGTATGTGGATCGTCAATTGCCAAATTAACATATTTATTTTAACAACTTTCAAGCTCTCCTGCCTTGTGTGCCAAATATCGAGAATTCTATCTTGTTCAACAATCAGCTATGAGACTAGGACTTGAATTATGAAGATGGTTATTTTCGGTTTAAGTCTAGTAATAATTGGTTTTGTATCCCGTTGTAATGATAATCATGTTTCAAATATTGAGGAGGAATTTGGGGAGTGGTCTATTGCTGAAAGTGGAGTTTCATCAGCACTTTTTGATGTTGATTTTGTAGATAATTTGACCGGGTGGATCGTTGGAGATAGTGGAACGGTCCTAAAGACTACAAATAATGGATTATCGTGGCACAATCTCTCTGATACATCTATGGGCCGATTATACGCGCTAGATTTCATTGACCCACTCAATGGAGCCATGATTAACAATAATAGGATATTTAGGACTTGGGATGGTGGATTAACATGGTCACAACCTTATGTCAGAGACTTACAAGGTGGATATTATATCGATATAGTTTTCGTAAATAACCTAATTGGTTTTATTGTCGGTGGTGAAGGTCCAACAGCATCGAGTGGATTTATAATCAGAACTTCTGATGGTGGTGAAAATTGGGCGCGTGTTGGAACTGAAATTTACCCAAGATTGTCGGCCTTATCATTTATTAACGAAAGGCAAGGCTGGATCTGCGGGGATGGAGGTACTCTTCTTTCAACCCTTGATTCTGGAAAAACATGGATTCACGGTGATATTCTTGTGTCTCCCAACCCCACTTTTACTTCTATCCAATTCGTTGATAATAACTTTGGCTGGGTAGGCAGTAGAGATGACTGGCTAGGTTTTTATAGAACGGAGGACGGTGGGACTACCTGGATACAACAGTCATACGAAACTTTACTGGGTCGTGGTGTACAATCATTTTTCTTTATCGATTCCATGATAGGGTCATTAAGTACTTTTCCAGGGGCAGGTTTTGAAATTGGGAATACTGTGGATGGTGGTAAATCCTGGAATTTTGACGAGTCTCTTGGTGTTTTGCGCATCTATTCAATCATCCTGTCCAGCGTAAATAATGGATGGGCTGTAGGGCATAATGGGGCAATACTAAATTATAGTGTTGAATAGAGTGTATATCTCTCAACGAGGCTAAGGAACATTTCTGGTTTATTCTTTAGATTCTTTATCACTCTGGATAGACCCTAAAGGTTAATGAAGTTTAATCAGTTCTAACAAAAAGGAGGGGGATATGGATCAATTCTACTAGTCGCTTTTTGTCTTAGTGGTTGTGAGAAACATTCGATGTTTGGAAAAGGAGAGAAAAATGATAACCCAAGTGAAATTTCAGTGGTTTTACTCAGTATTAATAATGTTGTGTACCGGTGCGCTAACATCAGAGTGTCAAGAACTTGAAAAATTTCAGATACCTGAATCGGAAATTAAAAATCTTTCAACAGGGGAATTGATCCAAGAGTATTATAACAGCTTCTTCCCAGGATATTTATTGGCATATAATTCAGTCCAGGCTGCCTATGACCATGAGTATGCTCATTACAATGGTTTTCGTGAGCTTCTTGAGAGGGCGGACGTTTGTGAAGAATTACTTGCAAAATACATAAATATGGATTGTGATTATAAGGATCCTAAATGGGATAGGGCAGACATAGGAAGATTTACCTTCTCATTTATGTACATAGAAACACTCTTGGGACAAGATGCAATTTTAAACAAAATGACAGATAGTGAGTTACTGTTACTTTCGGGAGAACTATTAAAAAA
>JABMPR010000060.1 GCA_013202895.1 bacterium
GATATTCATATTGAGCCCCAGGAGAACAATTTAAGAATTCGACTGAGAATTGATGGTATGCTGCGTGAATTTCCACCAGCAAATCGACGACTGCAGTCAGGGGTTATCGCCCGTATCAAAATCCTTGCTGATTTGGATATTGCTGAACGGCGTATCCCCCAGGATGGGCGCGTCAAGTTTAAGGTTATGGGTCGTAGTATCGATGTTAGATGCTCAACAATCCCAGGGATTTATGGAGAAAAGATCGTTATGCGTATTCTGGATCAGGGATCAACATCTTTGAATATTGATGATCTCGGTTTCGAAGCGGAAAAACTTGAACAGCTAAAGGAAAAAGCCAAGGCTGCCACCGGGATGATCCTGGTAACCGGTCCCACGGGTTCAGGGAAAACGACTACCTTATATTCTATCCTTAATTTTGTCAATAGCCCCCAACTTAACATCATTACGGTTGAAGATCCTGTCGAGTACCGGCTGGCGGGAATCAATCAGGTGCAGGCTCGACCAAACGTGGGTTTAACCTTTGCCTCAGCTCTGAGATCTATTCTGCGTCAGGATCCTGACATAGTCATGGTTGGAGAAATTCGAGATTTAGAAACTGCAGAGATCTCTGTTAAGGCATCACTTACCGGTCACTTGGTCCTCAGTACACTGCATACCAATAACTCGGTTGCAACCATTATACGTTTGCTCAATATGGGGATAGATAAGTATTTGATTGTGTCCTCAATATCTGTAATCGTAGCCCAGCGACTGGTTCGAAGGGTATGCAGTAATTGCAGAGAGCCCTTAGAACCTACCGACGATCAGAAATTATTTATGAATCGTCACGGAATTGACCTGACCAAGGATACATATTTCAAAGGAAAAGGTTGCAAACAGTGTTCAGGCTCAGGATATTGGGGTCGATTTGGAATTCATGAAATAATGTTCATGGATGGGACCATTAAAGAAATGATTATTGAAGATAAATCTGAAATGGAAATCCGGAAAGCAGCTGAAGCTGCAGGGACATTGTCAATTTTTGACGAGGGCATGAACTGTGCCCGACGTGGCTTAACCACTTTGGATGAAATAATAAGAGTAGCCTGATGGGTAACTTCAAATATATCGCCGTGGACCGTAAGGGAAAACGTACAGAAGGTACTCTGGGTGGTTTTACTCGCGAAGAAGTAAGTGCCGAACTGCGCAAGATGGGACTCAAACCGGTTAGTGTTGAACCGGTTCGAGGGAAGAAGCGAAGTTGGAAGCTCAGTGAGATCAATCTCACACCACCAAAAGTCAACCCGGCTCTCAAGGTCATCTTTTTTAGAGAGTTGTCAACGCTACTGGACGCTGGCATTCAACTGGTTGATGCTATTTCAATTGTGCAGCTGCAATTCGACGATAAAAATTTTCAGAATGCTCTGGGTGAAATTCTAGTATTCGTTAAAGCTGGACACCCTTTTTCTGAGGCTTTGGCCGAGCACAAAAATATTTTCCCAAATTTTGTTATATCCATGGTAAATGCCGGTGAAATGGGTGGTGGTCTGGATAAAATTCTGAGTCAGATCGCAATTTATATCGAGAAGGAAGATGATGTACGCAAGCGTCTAAGTTCCGCTACGAGTTATCCCAAGTTTATTGCCATTTTCTTCTCAGTGGTGTTGGCAGGTGTAATGTTTGGGCTCATGCCAAAATTTGCGGCTATTTTTGCCAGTTTTGGGGCTGAGTTACCCATGTCAACTCAAATAATGATTAACATAAGTAATTTTCTAAGGAACCATCTCATTCTGGAGGCGATTTTCGCTGGTGGGGTCTGGGTTGGTTTTAAGGCTTTTAAAACTTCACCCGGCGGGAAATTATTTATCGATAAGCATATTTTCAAAGTGCCTATTGCTGGTCATATCATTCATAAATCACTCATCTCACGATTTGCAAAAACACTTTCTGTATTGATCCGTGCCGAAGTGTCTATCATTAATGCTTTGAAAATTGCTGGAAAAACTTCGGACAATGAATATATCAAGCAAATTACTGAGGCTGTCTCTATCCAAATTGCTCATGGGCGAAGCCTAGGTGGACAATTGGCGAAATTTGATGATGTCTTCCCTATTATGGTGAGTTCCATGATAACCGTTGGTGAAAAGTCAGGTGCTCTGGCCGTAATGCTGGAAAAAATCTCTGAGTTTCATGAAGCGGATTTCAACACTGCCGTTGATAAGCTCTCCAAGACTATTGAGCCCATTGTTATGGGTGACCTGGGTGTCGTTATCAGTGTTATCATTATAACCCTCTATTTGCCAATTTTCCAGATGAGTTCTGCCATCCACTAAGCCCTAGCACTATCACTTATATTCTTAAATAAGAACACTTTGTTGCACATTTTCGGCATTTGGCAGCAACGATCAATATCGCACTACCACGTGGATCATATCAAAATTCCATCATTTTGCACACCAATTTCCCTAAATGATATATACTCTACATATAAGGCATAATATAGTCCTATTAATAGCTATATATACCCTATATACAGTTTATATGGTTGCATATTAGAGCTAATATATGTCATAGATTTATTCATTATACTAATCTTTACAAATGTTTCAGATTTACTACAAGGCCAGTGATGCTGCTAAATAAAGAAATAATCAGCTGAATTAATCATGGCATATAGTATTGTATTTATTATATATATGTTGCAAATAATTGGCTCTGGCATCTTCCCACTATTATGATTATTATTAATTCAAGTTACTCTGTGTCGGATATTTATGACAATTTTTAATGAGATTTTCCATTCTGCTGTATAAAAATATGACTTGGAATACTTATTGAGTTCTTGGGCAACGTGCCTTACTTGATGTTTATTATATACATAGGTGATTTTTTTATACTTGGCATAACCTTTGATGTTTATAAGCTACTATGAATAGAATAGTAATAACAGAAGCACAAACATCTTAAGTGCTTCAGAACAAAAAAAGAACATCCTTTAAGGAGGATATTAACATGAGAAAAAATAGTGGTTTTTCATTAGTAGAATTAATGATCGTGATTGTGATCATTGGTGTACTGGCAGCTGTTGCCGTGCCGATCTACAACAACAATGTGACAAAAGCCAAAATGAGTGAAGCAGATGCTGCCCTTGGTAGCATCAGAACACAGTTGCGTGTTTATTATGGTGAGAATGGTGATTATCCAACTGTCAGCCCCGCTGGCTATGTCATCGGCGCTACCTGGAATGATATCAAGGCTGGCGAAATCACTGGTACTTACTTTTCAGATTCTTCGTATACGTATCTAAGTTCTGATGGATCCGATTATACACTGACTTGTGCAGCTGGTACAATTCTAAATTCAGACAGAGCGCTTAACCAGGATGGTACACTGTCCGGTGGCATCTAAGCGATCTGATAATAAGTACTTAATATAGGCTATTTGAACAATGAAGAAGAACCAAGGTTATACCCTCGTGGAAGTAATGGTTTCCGCCACGATCCTTGCCATAACTGTTTTGGGTACAGTGCAATACTTTACCCTCAGTCGCTGGGAAGTGGAAAAGGGTATCCGCGCTCAACTCGCCTGGGCCAACATGGCCTCGCGCATGGAGAGAGCCGTTGACGTCGGTTATTCATCACTTCAAGACAGCCTTCCAGAAACTTCGGTACCTCTGACTCTCAATGGGATGCAGGGGTACCGAACTACTGTTGTAACAAGCATTGACGATACCACTGATGGTCTCGCCCCTGCCGACACCTCACTTCCAGACTATTATGACGTTACTATCATTTTTGCCTGGTTCACTCCTGATAATATTTCCGACAGCCTGAGTTGCAGCTTTTCTGAAGAGCGTACCTGGACCTACTAGTGCGACCTCGTCGTCACAACAGTGGGTTCTCCCTCGTAGAACTAACATCCGCCATGTTTGCCAGTGCGATCTTGCTGCTGGGTTTTGGCTCTGTATTAGTATTCAGTAGAAAGCAGTTAAGTGAAACCAGTATGCGTGTCGGCCTGGGATACGATCAAGTGCTTGTTGACAATTATGTCCGCACCAAACTTACCAGCACGGTCAGTGATTCAATGCAAATCTTTGCAAATGCCGCTGACGAAGCCACTTCTACCACTTCTACATCAGGAACAATTCTAAGAGCTGTGGATGCTGATTCCACAATTTACCACATTGATATCGCCAATAATACCCTTGAGTGGATGGTTGATTCTACTCTCCATACACCTACCGATGCCACCATTGCCAATCTCCTGTTCTCAGAACGACAAGGTGTTATGAACAAAATTTTAGAAGTGACCATGGATTTGGTTTCTGATGATGATACTTTGTCCGTAGCGTGGTCAATCACCCTCAGGAATTAAAATTTTGCTCGACGTATTAGGCATAGTTGTCCTTGGATTTGTGTTCTCTATCTTGAGTAACGCAACCATCGATCAGACCCCCAGAAAGCGTGCTTTTTCATCGCCAACCCCCTACTGCCCCTCGTGTGCAACCAAGCTCAGCTGGAAGGACATGCTTCCAATATGGAGCTATGTGTATTCTAGAGGAAAATGTGCCTATTGCAAGGCACCGCTCCCAGTTCGGAAACTTATAGTGGATATCATGGAAATTGCCTGGGTTGCCTTTTATGTATGGAAATTTGGATGGAGCTATGAAGGAAGTATGGCAATGCTTTATGGCATGGCTCTTATTGGTATAATTTTTCTGACAGAAGAAAAACGAGAATTAAGCGACAGTTTATTAATGATTATGGGAATGTTGGCTGTGATTCAGTTTTTAGCTTATAATCCTGATCATTTCCCAGAGGCTGCGCTAAGCATGCTCATGGGAGTTGTTGCATTAGCTATTTACAATCTGATTAAAATTTTCGCAACCAATGACAGTACTTTTGAACTGACTGAACTCAAGTTGGGAGCCCTGCTGGGACTTTTTCTCGGAATGGATTTAGGTGTGGTCGCCTTATTCTTTGCTCTGTTTGGGGGTGCCGTCATCGGGAGTGTAAATATGAAGTATTTTTATAAACTTCCCAGCGAGGCTATGCCTCAATTCTCTGAACTCATGGCCGCTGCAGCTTTGCTCGCGCTATTATGGGGTCAAGATGTTATCAACATATATCAATCTTTCGTGAATTAACAGATTTTCACCTCCCACAATCGACAAAACCCCTACAATTTTTCACCCCAGACTCCTTCCGCCCATCTACTCTTAAACTTCAGCCAGAGTAATTATCGGCATTTTACATATCTTATCAAAATATTCCTTGAAGTAGATTTAGAAAATCCTCCCCTCCAATTAGATTTGAAGCAGTCTATTTAATATCATTGCATCCGATGCCAGGATAAGACCAATTCTGAAAATAGTTGCACTTATATGCACCTGTCCTTGACTATCATCACTTCAATTTTTATGTAACGCCCACATATCTTAGTATTTGTGATCTTTTGTTATAACCAGCCTATAGGACCTCTAATCAACTCCCCACAAGGGTGGTTCGTCCCTGGTATCTATTTTGTGCCGGATTACCGTTTTTATTTTGCCTGGGCGGTATTGCTGCCAAAGATATAAATCTTGTGATTATTAGATCTGTATTTTTATCAATATTCTGAACATACCCCTGCATAATTAATTGACTCTTATCTACAACACTGTCAACCATGAACACTGGATAAAGTACATATATATGTATTAGGTATATTCTTCCTGTGTTGCATATATGCCTCAACCATGTAATCAATCTGCCTGAAATCGAAGTATTTTAACTCAATACCCACTAAGAATAATATTTCAAATGCGGACGTGAATCTATTTAAACCCATCTTGCTGATACTTATTGGACACATTAATGAGGACAATCAGAAATTATTGCCATCCAGTTGATAACATCTATCTCATCATCCGGCATGTTCCCAGTCCACTCATCCAGTAATTCAATATTGGCGATTTAACACGATCTCAGCAATGATCCTCAATCCTATCAGTGATTACTTCAGAAAATCTTTTAGAACTGTTTTTATCCCCCTTTGTGTCGATTTTCATTTTAAATATGACTCAGGAATAATGACATTGTTGGTATAATGGGTTTTATCATATGCATATATCATATTTTATACTTATTATTAGTCACATTCTCCATTATTAACA
>JABMPR010000061.1 GCA_013202895.1 bacterium
GTGTTGCCATGGAGGTTGAGACCATGGCAAAAACCATCAACCCGCCCATGTGGATCATGGGAATAAACTCAGAGAACAATAAAGCACCAAATGCCATGTTAGATGCTGCATCCAGTATTACTGGAAAACCAACATCCTGCATGGTTTCGCGGCTCAGACTGCCGTTCAATCCATCTCGCTTAAGATGGGTGCGGAATTGACTGATATAATGGATGGCAAAATCAACGCCCACTCCAATGATGATAGCGGAAAGTAGCGCTGTCACGTGATTTAAATCCACACCAAAAAGACCCATGAGCCCAAAATTCAGGATCACAGCTGAAGAAAGTGGAATTACTGCCAGCACACCCCATAACCAGTGCTTAAAGAAATAAGCTGCAATGAGGGCGATTATAATGATAGATGCGAATATACTAATAAATGAACTGCGTATAATCAAACCGACCAGATCTCGGAACACAACAATCATACCGGTGATAGTGATGTTGAGATCCTTGTAATCATCCTGTCTCAGAAAATCTTCAATATCTTCAACCAGAAGCACAATATCTGAAGTTGAGATAGAGCGCATCATGGAGGTAGCCAGACCTTTTTTGTAATCGTAATCGACAAGAGAACTAAAGTCCTCAGGATCACCTGACATGGAATAGAGGGTAAACAGATTATTGATTTTTTCTCGCGAATCAGGAATAGTTTCAAAGGCCGGGTCGTTATCGCTTACCATTCGATGCATCTGCTTGATGATGTCTGCGATGGAGATAGATAGTGTTACAGAGCTGTGTTCTTCCATAAAATTCTGAATGCTTTCCATTTTGGTCAGAATCTCTGGAGAGCGTAGGTCCGCATTGATGAGAAGTTGCAGATCCATTGTGCCGGTCATCTCAGAATCCATAAATTCAAGGCTTTCTCGAATAGGATTACTGGGCTTAAAGAACTTTTTCATGTTTACTTCTATATTCAGCCTAAATATTCCAAATGCTCCTATAACGATGATTATCACACCGGAGATCAGTACTGCTTTCGGTCGATTAATGATCTGTTCTCCAAAAGACACAACGAATTTTTCAAAAACGCTGGCATGGGAGACTGCACTGGAATCTGCCTTCCATTTTTTCAGAACCAGCATTGAGGGCAGGAAGATTGTTGTCAGGAGCCAGGCCCAGATAATTCCTGCCGAGATTGAAATCCCATAGCCCATCAAGGATTCCAGAGGAGCGAAGATCATACACAAGAAAGCAGCAATTGTTGTAAGAGCTGTTAGGAAAATGGGTAAAACCAGGGAGTCAAGACTTGCCTCAACAGCAGCTCGTGGATCTTTGTTCTTCCTCATTTTTCTGAAAAACTTGGTGATGACATGGACGCCGTATGAGTTGGCAATAGTCAGCAGAATAATCGGCATAGAGGTATTCATTACACTGAAGAGAAAGGCGTCAGATCCTGTGAAATAATAAGCCCACCCGTTAAAACCTATCATGAAGACCATGGAGAGAATGATTGTAACCAGTACCATACCCACAGTAGAAACGTTTCGGAAACTGAATAGCAGGATCAGCAACATTCCAATCAATCCCACTCGCATCAATTTCGCAACATCTGTTCGGATTATAAGGGGTAGGGTGCCTGTGAGATAATACTGCCCTCCCCAGTGAACGTCAAAATCCCCAAGATTGGCCTCTGCAGCTTGCACCAGTTCATGGACTAAAACATCGCCCTGGGCACCTACGACAGGTCTGATGATTACGTTCAGATAATCACCTTTTTCCCCAAGAACCCTTGTTTTAATTTTTGCATTTTCATTCAGATATGCTCGCAGGTTCTCAAGCTCAGTGTCATCCAGATCGCGATATTCCTGCATGGCGGAAATTTCGAGAAATCCATCATCACTCTCCATTTTGTCTGAGGTGGAAATGCACAAAATCTCATCGACCTGATCAATTTCCTCCATGGCACGAGATACATCCCAGAGAGCAGCAAGAGTTTTTTGATTGAGCGCATCTTCACCGCGGACACCAAAGGCCATAAATATTAATTCGGTGCTTCCAAATTCATCCCTTAGTTCATTCCAGGTCACCATGGATGGTAAGTCCTGCGGAAGCATTTTCATGAAATCATCTTCAATGACAAAATGCTGGATTCCGGTTCCCATGAGTATGGTCAATAGTATTGAAATTGTAATACTGCGTTTTGGATGGATTATAGACTGATCAATGAACCACTGTTTCATAAGTTATCCTCTATGTGTTTTAGACCTTTATCGGTAATTATTCCCCGTAAAAATATTTCTCTAAAGGTGAACATGACATCCCTGGGACCCACCTGATTTGCCAGGAAAAATTCTGGTTGAAAGACGGAATTGACAATGTTCATAAAAAGAGTCGCTGTCAATTCTATATCGATATCCCGGCGTATAAAACCTTGTTTTTGTCCATCCACAAAAATGCTCAGGAAATCTTCCCTTCGAGCGAGTCTGAAGGCTTCGATATCGCGCCAAATCTTAGGATAGCGGGCTTTAAGTTCGCTGATCCTCGAGATTGAAACACGGTTCAGAATTTTTATCACCTCATCCAGGGCTGTATAGAATTTATCTAAGGGATTTATATCTTTTTTAAGGATTCGTTCGAAATGATTAATTAAAACAGTCGTGATATATTTAAAGATGTTCTGCAGCAATATTTCCTTGGTAGGGAAAAATTTATAGATGGTTTTTTTGCTCATGGCAAGATCCTGAGCCAGGCATTCTACGGTGAAACCTCTGACACCATCCCTGGTCAGCATATCCAGCCCATGTTCCAGAATGGAATTTTCTGTCGGTGTTTGCTGGGAGTTCGAAGGAAACGTTTCACGTGTCATACGTTTCCAATGTAGCATATTCTACAGGAGCATCAAGTAATTTATTTGGGATAATTATCCGTAGATGAACTTCGGGCGTGTGAGTATCAGAACAATGGGCAGTAGGGTCAAAGCTGATATTAGACACATAAAAATGGAGACTGCAATCAACCAACCGAAGAAAAAAATGGGGATAAAGGTTGAAAGCATGCAAACAGCGAAACCCATGATAACAGAAAAGCCATTGATGATGATCCCCTGGCCCGTTGTGCTCAGCGATTTGATGGTCGCTTCCTGATCACTTAAGCCCTTGCGGATTTCAGATCTAAATCGAAAAAGGAAATGGATGGTATAATCAATTCCAATTCCAATCATGATGGA
>JABMPR010000062.1 GCA_013202895.1 bacterium
GTGGTGTAGATCTCGAACTCAAGGCAAAAACCACTGACGAAATATCCAATCAAACTGTCGCCCTGCGCCTTCTCACAGGTGAATTATTGTTTTTGAAGAAAGTTGAAGGATTTGAAAAACAATTTTTATCAAGTGATTATCTGAATGATGTTAATCAGAACTTACAAGCCACCGCAAATCTGGTTAGTGGCATTGCCAATGCTCTTGTTGATGCCACTTTGTATGGTGCTAATTTGGGAGAAGCTGTTGTTAATTCCCTGAAACAGATCGCAGCACAAGTGCTATCGATGACAGCCGTATGGGCGATGTTGACTCTCATATCAGGAGGTACGGGCCTGATAGCTAGCCCAGTAGGTTTGACCAGCTTTATTGGCGCTGGTTTAGGCTTCAACGCCAAGGGTACGCGCTCCTGGAGAGGTGGCCCCACAATGGTCGGCGAAGACGGTCCCGAGCTAATTGATCCTCCAGCTGGTACCCGGATCTTCAACAATCGTGAAACCATGAATTTATTTGGTGGGGATATGACGGAAACCAACGCACTCCTGGGTAGGGTTGTTAGACTCCTAGAAAACCAAAAGCCCCTGGTAGGTACTGTGAATATTCGTCGTAAGGATCTCGAAATCTTCATTGAGCAGATCCAGGAGAGCAAGTATACATCATGAGCTGCTGGCAGGTCATAATCGATGATATCGATGTATCGGAGTTCATCCCCAGCGATTCACTGGATGGCTTAACTACCACCGTCGAGGCTAACCATTTGCATGATTATCGTGCTGATGATACCAGCTTTAATATGGATGATGCAGCTCTCGAACTTTTCGAACTTGAAAAGCACGAGTTTTATCAGCTCAAACATACCAACACTACCTGGCGCCGAGTCAACATATTCTATTACGGAGTAAAGAAATTCGGTGGATTCGTACAGAAGGTCGCCAGAACTCGCAATGATATTATGCTGCAGGTCGACGTTATAAGCATAGCGACAATGGTGGTTAACTCGCCACTGGATACTGAATATATAGGTGTTGGTGTCATGACCGGGATCGAGACTTTCGAGACTGAAGATGACTCCATGGGTGGGGATTCATTAACCACAATAGCTACCAGGTTAATTAACCGCGTAAATATGAGATCCTCCTTACTCGAATCAGGTCCTGAGTTATTGCATCCAGAGCCTTCCATCGATGTGGAGGACTTTACATCATATGGTTTCCCAATGGTCACGCTATTAGGGACACCCTCTTTCACTGTTGCTGGTTATGAATATTCATCCCCCGTAGGGATATTGCAGGAAGTCAGTACTGAAAAGATTTTCATGCTATTCAGACGTGAGCAGTATCCTCCGGAGTTTTACACGGGCTGGGGTTGGGTTGAATTGACAGAAGCTGGGCTCTCAAATACAATAGAGATTCGTGAGCACCAACTTGTCAATGGGGCGGCGACCATTCCTGGTGCATCTGATGATGACCCGGCCATTGTAATAGCCACCTACCTTTTGTTGTGGGATGATGATGCGGTGCTTGTCTCAGCTGTCGAAGCCCAATTAGGGTTTAGTGGTGGGTCATATTTAGGTAAAGCTAAAATTGGTAATACTTATTATGGCTTAATTACCACTGGAATGTTCTCAGTCTTCTTTTTCAATATTGTCATTGATTCAACCGATCTATATCAATATCAATTCTCAAAACCAACTGCTGGTGAGGTGCTTCGAGATCTGGGTATCATGACGGATAGTCTGGTTTGGATCGATCCTGATGGCGTGCTGCATTTCCAAACAAGATCTGGAATATCTGAGATCCCATCAATTGCTGAGGATGATGTAAAGTCTATCCAAACTGAAACCCTGGATCGTCGCAAGGAGAGATTGGAATTGCCAGAGGCATTTACGATCGCTTTGAGTGTCCGGACTGAGATAGTGAATCATTATGATCCCGTCTATCGAGGTGCTTTCAACAGATCCGCAATTGAGATCGAGCGGGAAGCTGTTGAAGGATATACCCTACCACTTCGTTCCATCACTATTGGTGGTGCTGATTACAGAACGATCAAAGAGATGGTCCTGCATGAAAACAGCATTGAGCTGGCTACGGAGAAACGATTATGAGCCGGATTTTAGGTGAAGCCCTACCCACCGTCTATCACGATGGATCTGAAGTCACATTGCCTATGCCTTCATTTGATGGCCGTGATGAGCAGTTCATTGAGGAGAATGTTAGAGAATATGTAAACCTCATCAAACGGCTAGTCCGTCGTTCAGATGGATATAGACTTGGGTGCAGATACGTTTACGCACATATCTCAGCTACGGATTTTCAAACACTGCTCTCAATTGCCAGAGCCAGGACCATTCAACTCAAATTTGCGACAATTCCATTTGGTTATCATGTATGGATGGTCATTGAAGAGCGTGGAAACGCTGGTGGTCGACTGTGGAGTGATCGCGTAGTGGTCAGATTCAGAGGAAAACAATTATTACCCAGTTATCCGGACCCGGATGCGATGTGTTCAATACCACCGTATCGTGGCTATGGACCAATAGTTACAGGATAAGGAGAATTACAAATGTCTGTAAACGTATCATTCCCAAAATATACAATGAATGCTGAAGGTCAGATGGTCCTGGACCGCAATGCAGATCTATCTACCATTGAGATCCACAGAGATGGGGCGCTCGATGCAGCTGTGACCGCCACTCTAGTCAATAATCATGATGGCAACTATATCTATCAAATTACCCTTACCGGCAAATACTCCGTACATATAGGTGGCAGTGCCCAGGAGGAGCACGAGAATATTCTGCTTCCCGGTGAAGACGTCATCACTGAGGGCATGTTTGATGATGTCACTATTGAAGTCGTGGCTGGTGTTGTCAAGGTAAAGGATGGTGGTATTACCACCGCAAAACTGGCCGCTGATGCGGTAGATGATACAAAGATAGCTGATGATGCAGTTGGAACTGAACACATCCAGGCTGGCGCTGTGGACACGGCAGAGCTGGCCGCTGATGCAGTCGATGATACGAAGATTGCTGATGATGCAATTGGAACCGAGCATATCCAGGCCGGGGCTGTGGATACGGCAGAGTTGGCCGCTGAAGCAGTTGAAACCGCTCAAATCAAGGACGGTGCCGTCACAAGTGATAAGCTTGGCTCTCTTACAGAACTGCCCCTGACCCCTGTGAGTGCGCACTTAAGCCTGGACGTTGGCAATGAAGGTAAAATATACTATTTCAAAAATACTACAGCAGGCTATCCACGGTCATTTGGAATCTATGCTGTTGTGAGAAATGCAGCAGACACAGCTTATATCAAACTCACACTCGCCGAGGATACGGAAGCTGCTCCGTAAATCTATTCATTCTATGAGATGAAATAATGAACATTAACCTAAAGGAGGATATCATGAAGCAAATCAATCTGCTGTTTATGTTGGTTCTGTCGATCGGACTCATAGTTTCGATCGGCTTTGCTGGTCCTGGCCCGGTTTCAGAACCGGACTTCCACGCTCCATTTTTTACTGGCGATATGCCAGGCGAGAGATCTCAGGAGGTGGTCTCAGGCTTCACTATACAACCCATCTCCCCAGACGGGACTATTGTATCGATCGATTATGGATTTACCTACACAATGGCTGAAGATATCAGACGCCTAGTGGCTGAAGATAAGACCTTCTCAAGTGGCCAGCTAAATCGAATAATTAGAAGTGGTGGCTATGGCCAGCGAGTGCCGGAGCGTCGCTCTTGGGGTAATCGGGATTTATAGATCTCTAAATTGTGTGATTATTAAGCCCTCTTCGGAGGGCTTAATTTGTGGAAGCGGTCTTCAAAAATGAAATCTGATTCCATTTTCGGAATTTAGGCCTTCAGTTAAGAAGTGTAGATCCGAGTAGTGGATTATCGCGTTTTGGTTCACCAGTTGCTTTTCTGTCAGCTGACAGAATCAAGTTGACTTCAACAGCTGCATCCGCCTTGACTGTTTATAAGAATGGAGCCCTCATTTACAATGGACCTACTGTACTAATTGCAGCTTCCACCAGAATTGTCTGTGTATTTGAGATGAATTAATTATTGCGGTTCTCTAGACAAAATATAAGAATTATTGTATTTGGCACGTATTTGGTTATATATTCGGCGAAAGCAACCACTACAAGGAGCGAAGATAATGCTTGAAAAAGAGTACAAGTACTACGAGAGCAACAAAGAAGACCTCGTTGCGAAGTATTCTGGCCAATTTATTGTGATTTATGGGGATAAAATTGTGGGCGCTTACACGTCACGTGAAGACGCTCTAACTCAATCCATAAAGAAATACAAAATTGGCGCATTCCTCATTCAGGAAGTAGCTTCGAGTAGTGATGATGATGTCATGATGTTCCATTCTCAGGTTGCTTTCGTATAAAATATGCCCAGAAGGTCCCATCCTTATTACCACTCATTTAAAATAGAATATAACGGATTTGCATCACTTCTTCATTCTGATGGGCACGTGATGATGCCTACAGCAACCCACCCGGATTATAAAAAGAAACAATTTCACAAATTTCTAGCAATATGGGATACAGGTGCTACTGGGACAGTTATTTCCGAAAAGGTGGTTGCTGAAGTTGGATTATTTGAGACGGGCAAGCAGTGGGTTACTGGCGTAAATGGGAAGGCTCTTCAACCTACTTATATGATAGATATTGGATTGCCGAATAGGGTTATCATTCAAAATGTCAACGTAGTAGCAGGGAAACTCCGAGGTTTTGATATACTGATTGGAATGAATATTATTTGTAAAGGTGATTTCTCACTATCAAACTATGATAATCAAACCGTACTTACTTATAGTTTTCCACCGCATCATAACAGAATTGATCTACTCGAAAGAGCAGAAACACTAAACACCAATTATAAAACTCCGCTAGACATTCCTATTTAGGACCAAAACATTCGGAATTTAGCTCTTCAGCTAAGAAGTGTAGATCCGAGCAGTGGATTATCGCGTTTTGGCTCACCAAATCAATTTTCCTCATACATATCGCTCTTTCCAACATTACACTTTTCACATAAAGCCTGTAGATTATTTATTTCTGTCTCCCCTCCTTTTGACCATGGTTTTATGTGATCAACATGCAGTATTACATCAGGATCTTTTGCTGGGCTAATACCACACATTTGACAAATGCAACTATGAGCTATTAATACCTGCGCTCGTAATCGCCAATTTATTTTCCTTGAAGTTCGTTTCCCGGGGGTCGGTTCTATAGGTTGTGATGTTGATTCATCTGATAATTTTCCAGTTTCAATATATTTTGCAAATGCAAGTAAAGCATTATTCCATGTACCAAAACGATTTTCATAAGTCCCAAGTGATACGTTAGAATTACCGTTAGTTTTTTCCATATCACGTCCAAAAGGTTGACGACCAATTTTAGTCCATACTTTAGCTATATTTTGAAATAATTCAACTTCAGGAATATTTTGTCTATTTATGACAATTAATCCAGCTTCTTCTAATGCTGTATTCCAAGATTTGAATCGTCGTAGATAAGTATTAACACCATACCGACCTTTCTGAGAATATTCTTGTGACGTAAGTGAATTCTTGGATAACTCATTTGCCACTTTCTTGATGTCAGATATTAAATCACTTTTAGGAATGTTACGTTGACGCAATTGGACTTTGAATTTTGTCATTTATCTCTCGAAATAATTTGGTACCTAACGTT
This sequence comes from bacterium, assembly GCA_013202895.1. GTDB lineage: Bacteria > Fidelibacterota > UBA8477 > UBA8477 > JABMPR01 > JABMPR01. The sequence continues at coordinate 5,710 of JABMPR010000062.1, forward strand.
ACAATAACTTAATTTATTCTTGGCGGGCTAAACTGACCCGTACAACACACTTTAAAATTGCCTATCAATAGTAATGCTGAAAGGTATAAGTACCGATACGCTTGAACAAGTCACATTTAATTAATAAAATGGGGCGGAAAAATGAAATCCGATTTCATTTTAGAAAATCAGCTTTTTCTCCATTTAGCGCGTTTTCGAACTATCATTTAACGCAGGTCGGCGCACCGAATCGAACAAGCAGGTTCTCATCACTACTCTTACAAACAAAAATGGCCACA
>JABMPR010000063.1 GCA_013202895.1 bacterium
ATGAAATAGTTGCCCGTCAGTTTATTTTTCGTATGAGAGAATTTGAACAAATGGAGATGCAGTTTTTTGTTAAACCAGATGAAGCCGACCAATGGTTTGATACCTGGAAAGAACGCCGGATAGCCTTTTACGATACCATTGGTATCAGTCGGGAAAATTTACGCTTGGAGGAGCATGGACCAGATGAACTGGCACACTATGCCCGAGCTGCGTTTGATATTGAATACAAATTTCCCATTGGTTGGAATGAACTGGAGGGGATTCATAATCGCTCTGATTTTGATTTGAGGCAACATGAGGAATTCTCGGGTAAGAGAATGAGCTATCTTGACCCACAGACCAATGAACGTTACACGCCATTTATTATCGAAACTTCAGCGGGGTGTGACCGAACCACTCTCGCCATCATGTGCGAAGCCTATGAGGAAGAGTCGCTGGAGGATGGATCGGTACGAACCGTCATGCATTTTCACCCGCATGTGGCTCCGATCAAGATTGCCATATTACCTCTGGTGAAAAAGGGTGGTCTCAGTGAGTTAGCTCAGACATTAAAGGATCAGTTGAAGCGCCATTTTAATGTTTTCTATGATGAAAAAGGCGCCATCGGTCGACGCTATCGCCGTATGGACGAGGCAGGGACACCCTATTGCGCCACCGTTGATTTTGATACTCTGGAGGACAAGGCAGTCACAGTTCGTGATCGGGATACCATGGATCAGATCCGAGTACCCATTGATGAACTTCAATCCTGGCTTGCAGAGCGAATCTTAATTAGATAATTGGCTTTTGAATCATCCAGGATATTGCCAATCTCATTCATTTAGCCAAAATTAAGCGGCAATTAGTTCTAGCTTTTAACGAAGCGTGTTCCCAATCATGTAAATGTATTATTAACAGCTATTTCAGTACTCTTGGTTAAATTTTGTTCATACAAATCATGAAAAAAAAGCCTGGCACTGCTTATCCCTACTTGATGTGAAACAGATGCGCTGTATATTGCAGGACGTGATTAGGCGAAAGAAAGAGCAAAACTTCCACTTCAAACGGCAAACTTCGGATCCACTTAGAATTCAATTTATTGGGGCACCTATGGGTGCATCATTCATATTATGTACCCAGAGAGTAGGTGTAAATGAAAAATACTTTAAAGTATCTGATTGACCTCCAGGAGATAGATCGACAACTCTTCGAGATTGAAGAGAAAAAAGGGAGCCTCCCAGAACAAGTTGAAAAACTTGAATCTCAAGCAGCTGGAATTAAAACTGAATTGGAGGACATTCGCTCTGCTCTAGAGGGGAATCAGAAAGAATTGTTGATCACTAATGGTAATCTCATGGATGCCACTGAAAAAGTTAAAAAATATCAGGATCAACTATATCTGGTCACCACCAATCGTGAATACGATGCATTGACCAATGAAATCGAAACGGTCAAGTTAAATATGTCTGTGCTGGAAGAACGTCAGCTGGTACTGGAAACTGAAATTGAACAACTCGAGCAAACCATTGCCACCTCTGAAGATCAAAGCTCTGGTTTCATAGAACAACTCGCTGCCAATCGGGATGAATTGAAAGAAAAATCAGACCTCACTGATGCAAATCAAAAAGAATTGGAGAAAGAACGAGTAGAGCTGGTGAAAAACGTCAGTCAACGTTTTCTCCGTAAGTATGAACGAATTTTAAATGCTCGTCGCCGTGCTGTGGTAGCCATTGAACGATCGGCTTGCTCAGGATGTCATAAACAACTCTCACCACAGATCATCTATGAAATTCAGCAAATGGATAAGCTTATCGAGTGCGAGAATTGTGGTCGGATCCTGGTTTTTACCCCTGGGGATGTAGAATAGATATTCAAATTCTCTAAAGACTTTTAAAATGATCCGCATTGTGGATCATTTTTCTTTTACACCGGTTCTGATGCATTAGTTTTGTTTCGTTATTTTGAAATGGGTGGATCGGGCAGTCGCCTGGCTATGGCTGGGAGGAAAGTCCGGACTCCGCAGGACAGGTTGCCCATGTTTGGAGCAT
>JABMPR010000064.1 GCA_013202895.1 bacterium
CCACCGATCCACTCACCTCCATACTGGAGGACACAGTGTGACAGACTGCTGTTATCACTACCAGCATTAAACTGAATAGTGTGCCAGTTACCAGCTGCAGGAGAGGTCGCATCACCATCAGCATTACTATCTCCAGCATAGCTGTCATCTTTCCAGGATGTGAAGATAATCGAGTCTGTGGATGTCCCCTCGGCTGTTAGCGTTCCGTTGATCGTAAGACTGGTGCGGGTGTCAAACTTGAGAATGGTTCCAGGTAAGAGGGTCAAAGTAAAATTTTCATCGATGTAAAGATTTGATTCAACAATGTATGGATTGCCCGAGATGCTTAAAGTCGTATCAGTGGAAAAATGGCCACCTATATAAGTTTGGGCGATGCTTAAATTTGGTACAGCAAACAATAAGAATATGATTATGTGTTTTGATATAATTGCGTTCAGGATTCTCATTCTATCTCCGAATTGATTTCGACACTAAAGGTGCTTGGTATCGACCCCTTGTGAAACATACCTAATTACCTCAACCCCCAATTTTAACGGCTGCATGCCATATCTGGTTGAATTAAAGTAAACTGGTTCTGGATGCTGATCAAGCATAGAATCGCCATCAATCTATTGGTTATAGCAAGGATAATTGTCCGTCGGTTGTAGTTGAAGAAATTTAGAGCTCAGGTACTGCGCTGGATGACTATAAGTTTCACCGCATTCTTGGGTATCATGTGTTAAAAGTATCTGCCAAAGACCACTTTTATCAAGTTATTCCAACTGTTTCAAATTGTTTTTCCAACAAACAGATTGTTAATCCATTCTTAGCGCGAGTTGGCATAGAATATGCCTTGGCTAATGCGATGAAACTGAGCAAACAATATTAGGATCCTTACTAAAAATGATAGATCAAAAAAAACCGAAAACGCTTTATATCTTCTTAAGAACCACTGGCTGGATTATTCTAAATCTTTTACTATTTCTAAGTATGAGGTAGGTGGTTCCAACAAAAGGTGTCAAACATCAATTGGACCCCTGGCGTCTCCCATCCATAGAAGATCTCTACTCAAAGAAAACCGGAAATCTTTGCCAGTTTAATTTTTCATTGTAGAATTTCTTGTTAGTAGTTTTGACGGTAATTGGATATTGCTGAAAAGAGTGCCGTAGCAACTGCTGATCCATCTGCGAGGATTGGGAACAACCCTTTCGCCGTAGGAGATGGGTGAATCACAAACAGCAGACTGATGATCTCGTTTTCTTATATGCCGATTTGACCGTTGCCAGTACCCAAAAGCTGCGTAATCGTTGGTCTTGATTGTTGCTTCAAGTTTTCATTTTTAGACTCTATCTAAATATATTTCTTATGGCTTAACATTAATCTTGACAAAAAGAATGGTATCCCATACTTTGTTCGGGAAGAGAACAAAGTTTTCTTTTTCGCAACAATACTTTGAAAAGACTTTCTTGCTTGGGTTAGCTGCTGTCAGGATTTACACATTTTTTGACCTGGTTATGTATGTAGAGCATAAACGGGGATACCTCCTGCGATTCAAGGATCCCCAATTTTTGCATAATGTTTAAGGAGGGAATTCCAATGGGTTTAATACTTCGCAAGCTTCGAAAGCAAGCGTATAGTGTTTTAGCCACTGTATCGGTAATTGTGGCCTGCATGTCAGGGCTTACATATGCAGCAGATCATGTTTCAAGTGTAACCATTGTCTCAGACCGCAGCGGACAAAGACTCCAGGTTGATGGTGAAAACTTCATGATCAATGGGATGAATTGGGATTATTTCCCAATTGGCACCACCTATTCTTATTCACTGTGGGATCAAGCGGATCATATCATCAAGACAGTGCTGGATCGAGAAATGGTGCTGCTCAAAGACATGGGGGTAAATACTATCCGTATGTATGCCGGAATACCCCCACGCTGGGTAAAGTATATTTATGAGAAATTCGGTATATTCACCATTCTAAACCACACTTTTGCCCGCTATGGATTTAAGGTCAACGGAGTTTGGATCCAAAATGTGGATTACTCAGATCCGAATCTACAAAAAGCTCTTATGGCTGAAGTCACAGCTTTTGTCAATGAATACAAAGATGTTCCAGGTGTTCTGATGTGGTTATTAGGCAATGAGAATAATTATGGTCTCTTTTGGGAGGGAGCCGAGACAGAGGACATCCCTGACGATGGAATAGTAGAATCTGTTCGCGCCCGCCATATGTACTCTTTATTTAATGATGCTATCAATACCATCCACAAATTGGATAGCAAACACCCCGTTGCCATTGCAAATGGCGACCTTTTATTTGTCGATATCATCGCCGAAGAGATAGAAAATCTGGATGTGTTTGGCAGCAATGTATATCGCGGTATTTCCTTTGGTGATTTTTTCCAGGTTGTCAAAGACAAGCTCGATGTTCCTGTCTTGTTTACAGAATTTGGCGCAGATGCCTTCAATGCGAAGGAGATGCGTGAAGATCAGGAAAATCAATCAAAATACCTTTTAGCTAATTGGCAGGAGATCTATGAACAGTCCTCAGGAAAAGGCCGGGTAGGTAATGCTATCGGTGGTATGACCTTTCAGTTTAGTGATGGCTGGTGGAAGTACGGCCAATCGAGCAACTTGGATGTTCACGATATCAATGCCTCCTGGGCCAATGGAGGCTATACTGCAGACCTTACTGACGGCCAAAACAATATGAATGAAGAGTGGTTTGGTGTTTGTGCAAAGGAACCCATTGATTCAACCGGGTATTATACACTTCATCCACGTTTGGCATATAAAGCATTGAAAAGAGTTCACTCCCTTAACCCATATGCTTCAAATATCGACTCCGTCAGTGTTATGACCCATTTTACCAAGATTCGACAGTTGCTTAAATGACACTTCTTATTATCCCCCACCAGAATTCAATAATGGGCAAGGCTAAGACAGCATGAGTACGAACATGCAGAATGGATTTAGCAGCTCTGGTTCAATGGAACGACGAAGGGCTGATCGCTGGGAAACGCGACCACTGGTTGATTCCGTTCTGCATCTTATCTGGAGAGAGCAACGCATTTCGCGGGCCGAGATAGCCAGGCAAATTGGAATCTCTCGTTCTACTGTCACAGAGGTAATCAAAGAACTTTTATCCTCTGGCTTTATAAAAGAGGTGGGCAGCGGAGCTTCAAGTGGCGGCCGGCGTCCCATCGTACTTGAATTTCAAAATGATAAGCGATTTGTTCTGGGGATCGATATAGGTGCCACCCACGTTTCTGCAACCCTCATTGACCTGAGTGGCAAGGTCCTGGCCTATGAGAAGTGCAAACATAGCGTACGCTCTGACCCAGAAGGTACCAGAAAGCTGGTTATCAATATCAGCGATCTGTGTCTTTCTCAAGTCGATCGTGGTATCGAAAAATTACTCAGTATTGGTGTTGCGCTTCCAAGCCCTGTAGATCCGGATCATCCAGATTGGCTATCGGAACTGGTCATCCCTGCCTGGCGTGGCCGCAGTGAACTCGAGTCGCTGCACCAATATTTTGGAGCTCCAGTGTTTGTAGACAATGATGCCAACCTGGGTGCTTTAGCCGAGTATCGCTGGGGTGCTGGCCGGGGAGTGGAAGATTTGTCCTATGTAAAAATTGGCTTTGGAATTGGTGCTGGCTTTATTCTAAAAGGGCAGATCTATCGCGGGGCATCTGGTTTTGCCGGTGAGATGGGTCATATTCCTGTAGATACCCACGGTGAGCAATGTATCTGTGGGTTGAAAGGTTGTCTGGTTACAAAAGTAGGTGGAGTTGCCCTGGAAGAACGTGTTTCCACACTACTTGGAGAGTATCCGGAAAGTCTTCTTAATGGAAGCAAGCCCTCACTGGAAAAAATAGAAATCGCTGCCCGAAAGGGTGACCCCCTGGCTTTAAAACTGTATGCTGAAGTAGCTGACTATTTCAGTCTTGCCATTGCCGGTTGGATAAATATGATGAATCCCGGCCGGGTGATCCTGGGAGGCAGTCATGCTGACCTATGTGAATATATCAAGGACCCCATCCAACAAAGAATACAGGACTGCTTACTGGTTGGTTCCACCAGTCAAACCAGTATTCTGTGTTCTGAATTGGGCGAGAGGGCTGAGAGTATTGGAGCTGCAACATTGGCCCTGGAGGAAGCGTTATCCATTCCAGGTTTTTATAAACAAACCACAGCTAACCAGGAAGTTCATTCATAACCCCCCCGACAGGAATGCATGATTACTAATTTTTTGATATACTGTCTTTAGAAATGAACCATGAAGGAGTCATACAATGAGTGCTAAAGTGCACTATGAAACTGCCCCAGAAGACCGTATTTCCCTGAAACAAAAATCGGCCTATGCGGTTAGCATGCTGGTAAACAATCTGCAGGCCGCTGCCCTGCCTGCAATGGTTGTCATCCTCAATCTCGGTCTGGGTATGGATGTGCTGTGGGTTGGGCTTATTGGCGCTATCCCCCGTATTTTTGACGCAATATCGGACCCCATGTTGGGCTATATCTCCGACAACACACGCACCCGATGGGGTCGACGCAGGCCCTTCATCTTTACCGGAGCAATACTGGCGGGTATAATCTTCGCCTTGATGTGGCAATTGCCTTCAGGCTATATTGATTTTCTGGCCAAAACTCCTGTCAAACAGCATCAAACCCTTTCAACAAGTGAGACAGCAACGCTTTTTAATGACGCCGGTGGAGCCATCCTGAATTATGATGCAGACCAACAGTCAGATGCAGATTTTGTTTTTTATGGTCCTGAATTGTTGGCTCTGAATAATGCTTCTGATATTGCAACAAATCTAGATGGCTTTCCCCAGGTTGAAATAAATGTTGCCATCCCTCAAGTTCAATCATTTCAAGTTGTTTTCACAGAAGCTGAAGCTACAGAAGTCTCAGAAGCGAGTTCCGATGGTGAGTCCTATTATATAGATCTTTCCCTGGATAAATCCGCAGACGGAAATGGTAATCTGTACAAATTTCAATTGAACGATCTTGAGCGCAGCAGTTCATCCGGAAATCAAGATGGAAATAACCATCTTGACATGCAGGCAATGAAGAGCATTTCTTTGCATCTCGTAGGATTAGAGGGCTCAGGAATCGTGACGATTCATTCGCTCAAACTTAGAAAGAGTGAGCGCTTCTTTGTATTCTATTTCCGTTACTTCATGATGATGTCAATTCTTTTCTTCCTGGCTTACACGGTGTTTGCGACCCCCTTTGTCGCCTTTGGTTATGAAATGACACCTGATTATCATGAACGCACCCGACTGCATGCCTTTGCCAATACAGTGGGTCAACTTGCCTGGCTCGGTGTCCCCTGGTTTTATGCAATCATGGCCAGCAGTCTGTTCAGAGATACCGTTCACGGCGCTCGTACGCTGGCCATTGCGGTTGGAATCATTGTTGCGGTGTTCGGAATTATTCCCGCAATCTTCCTAAAAGAAAGACAAACTCTGGCTCCAGTAGAAAAAGCCGACAAAGGTTTCTGGGAAAATATGACCGAGTTTTTCAAGGGCATCGCAATCACCTTTAAGAACAAACCATTTGTAAAGCTGTGTGCATCTACTTTCCTCGTTTTCAATGGATTCCAACTCGGCATGTCCTTTTCGATTTACATCATGATCTATTACCTGTTTAATGGCAATGACGGAGATGCCGGGAAGCTCATGGGCTGGTTCGGGATGCTTACTTCCATCGCCACTCTGGCCGTCATTCCATTTACCGGATGGATAGCTACCAAAATCGGGAAACGAAAAACTTTCCTTATCACCATCTCCCTGTCCATCGTTGGATATTCGATCAAATGGATTGGCTACAACCCTGACTACCCTTATTGGCTGCTTTTCGCAGCTCCGTTCGTGGCATTTGGAACCGGATCTCTTTTTACATTGATGGGATCCATGATCTCCGATGTCTGTGATTATGACGAACTGAAAACCCATCAACGTCGTGAAGGCGTGTTCGGGGCAATATACTGGTGGATGGTCAAGGTCGGTATGGCGCTGGCAGGTCTGCTCACTGGTGTACTGCTTAAAGTATCCGGTTTTGATGTGGCTCTGGGAGCTGGCCAGGCCGATAAGACCTTGTTTTTTATGCGGATGTTCGATGTTGGTATTCCCATCGTCACTTCTGCCATCGCTCTCTGGATCATTGCAACCTATACCATCACTGAGGAAAAAGCCCATGAAATTCGGAGCGAGCTGGAAGACCGGCGCGGAAAAGTTGCCGCAGCGGATGCCGCTCAACTCCAATAAGGGAAATGCTCTTTATGTTACTAATATTGCTCAGTCCGAAATCAGCTTCAAAGCAAGACCACCAGGTCTGCAGGCTGATAGATTAAATGAGGAAAGAACCATGAAACGAGCAAAATACACCGCTGGCTGTCTGCTATTAATGATGGCCTTGTTATTCGTTGGATGTGGCTCAAACCCTGCCCTGGAGACCGGACCTAAGACCACGACTGAAATTATTCTCACGTCGGCAGCAGGAGCCAAACAAAGTATTCAGGAAAATGTTGAATTTAGACCCGGCACGCCCTCGGGTGTCATTGTATCTGTGTATCCCGGCAAGGTAAAACAAACCATCGATGGGATCGGGACTTCCTTTACAGAATCTTCTGCCTTTGTCCTGGCCCATCTGGAACTAGAGAAACGGCGCGAGGTCATGTTACAGATCTATGGTGAAAGCGGGGCAAATTTCAGCCTCACAAGAACCCACATCGGCGCTTGTGATTTTTGCGTCGAGGGTCGCTATTCATATGTTGACAAGGTAGGAGATACTGATCTGACCACATTCAGCATTGCTGAAGATACCATGGGCTTCGATCCCAAGACCTACCCTGGTGTAAAAGATCAGAGCTATGATCTTTTACCCATGATCCAGGAAGCCTTGAGTATTAAGAGCCAGCAGCAGGATTCAGAGCTCCGGATCATTGCCTCTGCCTGGACAGCACCATCTTGGATGAAGGATATTGAGGAGTGGTATATCCCTGGCTCTCCGGACAATAACTGGCAGGGAACAGGTGGATCTCTTAAACCTGAATATGTCAAGACCTACTCAGACTATCTTTTGAAATATCTTGATATCTATAAAGACGCTGGCGTAGACATCTGGGGAATTACCCCGGTCAACGAACCGCATGGGAATGGGGGCCAGTGGGAGAGTATGAACTTTTCTCCAGAGTCTCAAAGTGATTTTATTCAGACGCATTTAGGACCCTCGCTCAAAAACAGTGCTTTTTCTGATACCAGATTGCTGGCCTACGATCAGAATCGTGATGGTCTCGCGCATTGGTCCGATGTCATCTTTCCTGCTGACAAAACCAACAGGTATGTCTACGGGGTGGCAGTGCACTGGTACGAAAGCACCAATAAGGTCTATGAAGATGTATTTGATCAAGTTCATGATAAATACCCTGATTATACAATTATTCACACTGAGGGTTGTATCGACGACCTGGGAAAGCCGGCCCATGATGATTTAACGGACCCCGAGAAGTTTACGGAGACCAACTGGTTTGATAACGATGCGTTCTGGTGGAATGAGAATGCCACCGATTGGGCTTATTCAGTTACCTGGGAGGGTGTTGCCGTTGAAGATCATCCGGCTTACACACCTGTGCATCGATACGCAAGAAACATTATTGAAAGTATTGATCACTGGGTTACAGGCTGGGTGGATTGGAATATTGTCCTGGATCAGGATGGCGGTCCTAACCATGTGGGCAACTTCTGTGGAGCTCCCATCATGATTGATACGGCTTCTCAGAATGTCTATTATACGCCGATCTTCACAGTTCTCTCTCAATTCAGTCGAAGCATTCGGCCAGGGGATAAAGCAGTAAAAACGCACCAGACAAAAGCTGAATTAGAAGATGATGATCTCCATGCATGTGCCACCGTCAATGCAGATAATCTCTTAAGCGTTCAATTGTTGAATACCTCTGACAAATCAATCGAATACAATTTGCAGATCGGAACGCAATACGCTGTCATTAAGCTTTCGGAGAACTCCGTTCAGACGGTGAGAGTGCAACTATAGGACCAATAGAATTTCTAGATATCAGAAGTACCGAGTGAGTATTAATACCAATTTCAGGCCTGGAATCAGGCAGGTACGCAGGAAAGGTGATCAGTTTGAATCAGTCGTCACAACCAACTTATAAGCTTGATAATAACGGTGATTTCGTTATTGAAAACTATAATGCCGGTAAACCATTCTCCAGCTTTTTTCCCGGTATTGCCGGAAAGATGGGCATCCCCATGTGGGTCTTCTATGTGAATCGTGGACAATGTATCTGCAGTATGGGCGTCCAGGATAAAGACAATCCCATCATGGAGTTCCTGCCAGCAAATCTTGCCTATCAAATGGTATCCAGTCAGGGATTTAGAACATTTCTCAAATTCCCTCAGGGCTCAGAAATCGATTTTTATGAGCCATTTCAAGAGCACTATCGAGACCGGAAGATCCTGCGCACCCAGCGCATGCACATATCCCCGTCGCAGCTCACCCTGGTTGAAGACAATGAAACTCTGGGACTGAGATTCAAAGTTGAATATTTTTCTGTTCCAGAAGATAGATATGCCGGTCTTATCCGTAATCTGAGCATTACAAATCTAAACAGTACCGATATCAATTTCGAAGGGCTAGATGGCCTGCCGCTCATCATTCCCCATGGAATTGACAATGGTGGTCTAAAGTTTGTCAGACGCTTGATGGAGGCTTTTGTCCAGGTCACCAATTATGACGAGAGTGCCCCGCTTTTTAAAACCAAAGTTAAACCAGCAGATCGACCGGATGTGGAGATGCTCGATCGAGGTAATTTCTACGTGGGATTTGAGAACAACGGAAATGAGACCAAGGTGCTCAGACCCATCGTGGACCCCCAGTGTATCTTCGGATCCCGTAATGATTATAGCCACCCCGCTCGCTTTCTGGCAACAAATTTATCAGACATGTTTGAAGGACAGGCATTTGAGAACCGCATGCCGTCAGCCATGAGTCTATTCAGCGCAAACTGTTCACCCGGAGCAACTTATACGGTCACATCCATCATTGGTCACGCTGAGTCCAGAGATGATCTAAACCTGCTTTTGCCAAAGATTTCGAAGCCGGAATATCTTCAATCTAAGGCCATGGATAGCATTCAAATCATTGATGACCTGACTCAAAAGAACCTGGTTGTCAGTGATGATCCCATCTTTGACATGTATGTGAGACAGAATTTTTTGGACAATGTCCTTCGTGGTGGATATCCGCATACTTTTAAGGGTGAGGAGCATCAATCCGTTCTGCATTTATACTCACGCAAGCACGGGGACCTTGAGCGGGATTACAATCACTATCGAATCACCCCGAGCTATTACTCACAGGGAAATGGGAACTTCCGGGATATAAATCAGAACCGTCGTTCCGATCTACTTTTCAACCCGGATGTGGGATCAGGCAATCTTGAGCACTTTATTAATCTCATCCAATTGGATGGCTTCAATCCATTGGTCATTAAGGAAATCCGTTACAAGCTGAACGATATCCCGGCTGCCAGCAGACTCATCAAAAATCATTTTGGAAGTGAGGTGGTTGATTCAATCCTCTCATTTATGAAAGCGCCCCATACGCCAGGAGAGCTTTTCGCGAGCTTGCAGGCACAGGCCTATCCGATTCACAAGAACACGGATGCATTCCTGGGTGATTTCCTGGCCCTCTGTCAGAAAATTCACGATACAGATTTTGCTGAGGGCTATTGGTCAGATCATTGGACCTATAATCTTGATTTGCTTGAGAATTACCTGAGTGTTTATCCTGAGAAAATCCGAGACATTCTTATCGACCAACAAACCTTTACTTATCACGATAGCGCTCACCGGGTTCTTCCTCGATCAGAAAAATATGTGATCTGGGAAGAAAAGACCATGCAACTGGATGGGGTCCATTTTGATAAGCAAAAAGCTGCACTGATAGAAGGTAGAAACTCAGATAACGATCTCCTGCGTGTCCAGTATGGGTCAGGAGAAGTCTATCAGACCACCATGCTCGCTAAATTCGTATGTCTTCTGACCAACAAGATCGCATCACTTGATCCCTCGGGAATCGGGGTTGAGATGGAAAGCGATAAACCCAATTGGTATGATGCCCTGAACGGCCTACCCGGTATCATGGGTTCCAGTTTGAGTGAGGCCCTGGAAGTCAAGCGACATGCCGAATTTCTGTTGGCGCTCCTGCAGGATCTGGATACAAGTACCCTCGAAGTCATGATCTTTAAAGAATTGCATGTCTTTATGACGACGGTTATGGGGCTCATAGATGCAAATGTGGATGGATATTCCTATTGGGATGCAGCCACTAATGCCAAAGAGTCCTATCGTCAGGAGACCATATTAGGTATTAGTGGGCTTGAGATCCCCATCAATGGCCAAACGCTAGAACTTTTTCTTAAGGCTTGTGTCGGGAAGATCGATGCAGGCTTAAAATTGGCCTGGGATGAAAAGCATGAGATCCCCAAAACCTATTTCAGTCACGCTGTGACCAAATATGAACTCATCACCCTGGATGACGGTTCTGGCCAACAGACGGTTCAAACCAATCACCGAGGCTTCCCCCGTTTCAAAGCCCTTGCCTTTAAATTAGTACAACTCCCCCATTTTCTCGAAGGTCCCGTGCATTTTCTACGTTGTCTTCCTGAATTTGAGCTTGCCAGGGATGTGGTTCATAACATTCGTCAGAGTGAACTTTATGATAAGAAGCTGGGCATGTATAAGGTGAATGCCCCGCTAACTGACCAGCCCATGGAAATCGGACGCGCTCGGGTCTTTTCACCGGGTTGGTTTGAGAACGAATCGATATGGCTCCATATGGAGTACAAATACATGCTGGAAATGCTTCGCAATAAACTATACGAAGATTTCTTTTATGATTTTAAACGCGTATTTATTCCATTTATGCCGCCCGAAACCTATGGTAGAAGTATTCTGGAAAATTCATCCTTCCTGGTGAGCAGCGCTAACCCTGATCCAGCCCTTCACGGTACTGGTTTTGTAGCTCGATTAAGCGGAGCTACAGCTGAATTCATCCACATTCTGATGGAGATGGTGCTTGGATCAAGACCCTTTTTTACAAATCAAGCTGGTGAGCTGCAGTTTAGATTGCAACCTGCTATCCCAGCCTGGCTATTCACCGAGCAGGAAAGACTGCTGAGCCTTACAAGAGATGCCAGCATCCAAAAGATCTCACTCCCTTCCAATAGCTTTAGCTTTATGTTTCTGGGTGAAATTCTGGTCACTTATCACAATCCCACCAGACAAGACACATTTGGAGAAAATAGTGTTACGCCAGTGGAATGGAAACTGACTGATCTGGATGGCAATATCCAAAAGACTACTGCGGCGACGCTTGATACTGATAGTGCAAACAGGATTCGCGATAGAAAAATCAAGTGGATTGAGATCGAACTTGGCAGCAACACTAAACTTAATTAAGTCCACGGAGTTTTCTATGATCTTCAATCAATTCAGAACCCTGTTCCTCTTGCTGGGCTTGATCTGCCTGGCCAGCTGTCAATATCACAAGAATATTGAAGCATCAGACGACACAGGCAGGGAATCAATTCAAACTGAACATGGTGATACGTTAATGGCACAGTTAGAGCGGGAAAGCCCATTCACAAAACGCTTGTTTAAACCTTATTTAGATGATCTATGGATTGGAAAGGCTGTCTCGTATGGTTGTTATCGGGAGGGACAAGCCCCCGGTGTAATAGGACCTAGTACAATGGAGATTCTGGAGGATCTCACCCTCCTTTCCCAATATTGGAACCTTATACGGGTCTATGGATCAGATGCTGACAATGAACGGGTTCTGGAGGTCATTCACGACAATCAACTCCCCCTTCGGCTTGTGCTGGGAATTTGGCTGGAGAACGAGACAAAAAACCCTGAGCGAAAGCTGGAAAACCTGAAACAGCTTAACAAGGCCATCGAACTTGCCAGCCGTTTCCCGGATGAGGTCATCGCCATAAATGTAGGAAACGAGTCGCAAGTGGACTGGTCCTGGCATCGCATGGAAGCAGCTGTTCTGGTGAACTACATCCGGGCAGTTCGTCAGAATACTCAAGTTCCGGTGACGACTGCAGATGACTATAATTTCTGGAATAAACCGGAGAGTCAGCAGATTGCGGATGAGATCGACTTTATCGTGCTGCATGCCCATGCCCTCTGGAATGGTCAGCAACTCGACCATGCAGTTCAATGGACGGACAGTGTCTACCAGGATATAAAGCTAAAGCATCCTGATAAAACAGTAGTCCTGGGTGAAACAGGCTGGGCTACAGATTATAATCCAGAAAAAACGGGTCCCGGTGAACAGGGTTCCCTGATCAAGGGTGAAGTGAGTGTAGCAGCTCAGGGAAAGTTTTTAATCGATCTCAATAGATGGATCGATGAGAAGCAGATCACCACTTTCATTTTTGAGGCTTTTGATGAGCCCTGGAAGGGTGGAGGGGAATCATCTGGACCATTGGAGGTTGAAAAGCACTGGGGTGTTTTCTATAAAGATCGCAGCCCCAAAGCTTCATTTAGCAACTACTTAGATAATATCTCTCGGAGTACTAAATGATAAAAAAACACTGCTTTATAAAACTATTGGAGAACACGTGAAATCAAGAATTACTGATGTATTAGTTTTAAGTTGTTTTGTATCAATGGGCGGAATGGCATTGGCCCAAAACGCCCCCATCGATTTCGAAAGCGCTGGTTATGGGGCGGACTGGACCTGGACAAGCTTTGAGAATGATACAAATATTCCCCTGGCCATTGTGGCCAATCCCAGTGCAACCGGCATCAACATATCAGCTACTGTTGCTTCGTTCACTGCATTAACAACCGGGGCACCCTGGGCGGGCTGCGAATCTCAGCATGGTTCAGATATAGGACCTTTTTCCTTTGATGAGACAAATTGCACTGTCAAAGTAATGGTTTATAAGTCTGTAATCAGTGATGTGGGAATAAAATTCGCAGAAGCTAGTAGTGATGCCCAACCTGAAGTAAAGGTTGCCAACACTCTGATCAATGAGTGGGAGGAATTAACTTTTGATTTATCGGGGAGTATCGGTGCAGGTGCAACTGGAATTGTTGACCAAATAATAGTTTTTCCGGATTTTGATCTGGTTGGAAGAACAAGTGACAACACTGTATATTTCGATAATATCACCTTTTCAGGACAAGCTGCAGGGCCAGATGAACCAGAAATATCGGCCAGCACTCCCACACATGATCCAGCCAACGTCATTTCTTTATTTAGTAATGCTTATTCAGATGTCACTGTAGATACCTGGTCCGCAGCCTGGGATGTGGCTGATGTCGCTGATGTTCAGGTTGCCGGTGATGACGTCAAGCTCTACACTGGACTAGTGTATGCTGGGATCGAGTTCACCTCGCTGCCAGTTGATGCCAGTGACATGACCCATTTCCACATGGATATCTGGACACCAGATCCCAGCACTGATCCTGCGGCTTTCCGTGTGAAGTTGGTGGATTTCGGTGCTGATGCTGCCTACGCTGGCGGTGATGATTCTGAGCATGAGCTCAGCTTTACCGCTCCAATTCTCATGACAGGATCCTGGATCGCGATTGATGTTCCCATGACTGATTTTGCAGCTCTGGCAGCCCAGGGTCATCTGGCTCAATTGATCATTTCTGGAGATCCTAATACGGTTTATGTCGATAATGTGTATTTCTATTCAAGTACAACCGGCCTTCAAGATGAGCAAAATCTTAATCCTGACACTTTTACTCTTGAACAGAATTTCCCGAATCCCTTCAATCCTGAAACCAGTATCCGTTTTAGCCTGATTGAATCCGGGCGGGTTGTCCTGAATGTATATAACATACATGGACAGCAGGTGGCAATGCTTATAAATGATCAAATGCCTCCTGGCCCCCATACCATAGCTTTTAATGGCTCTGAACTGCCCTCCGGTAGCTATTTCTATTCATTAGTAGTGGGTAGTCACACAGCTGTTCAGAAAATGCTGCTCATCAAATAGTTCGGAGTGCTAAAATCCACATTTACCTGTTAATAGGTCCTTAACAGAAAAACCCCTTAAATCAGGGACTTTTTTGCTCATGGTGTCGTCCTGAAAAAAGTTGGCTAAAACGGAGGTCAATATGACAGGACGCAGCGGGGGTGAGTGCTGGTGAGTTCATAAATGGGCTAAGAATAACAGGATCTGATCATTTTCTGTAAGTTGCAAAACAGTCAATGGTTTTATTGGTACCATGGATTATATTCAATTCAATGTGTCATTGAATTGAGGTGAGCGATGTCATATTCTGCCCGTATCCTGGTTGTTGAAGATGATCCTAAGATGGCTAATTTTATCTGTTTTAAATTGAATTACATGGGATACGAGGTAGTAGGACAAGCCACCACAGCAGCACAGGCAATCCATTTGGCAAGGCAACTTCTACCCGATCTAATTCTCATGGATATTTTGCTTGAGAAGGAAGATGACGGGATAGAAGCTGCACACAAGATTCTCACGTTCGCTGATATTCCCATCGTTTTCCTTACTGCGTATGAAGATGAGGAATTATTTCAACGTGCCAAAATTACCAAACCATTCGGGTATCTCATAAAGCCTTTCAATGATCGAGATTTGACCCTGGTTATTGAAACCGCAACATATCGCCAGCAGCAAAAAACAAAATTAGCCAGAGCCCTTGAGGATGCCCGAAATATAATAAATAGTTCGCTGAATATGATCATTTCGGTAAATGAAGAACACACAATCATCGAGTTCAACGAAGCTGCTGAATGGCAGCTTGGGTATCCTCGCGAGGAAGCTATTGGTAAAAGTATTTTGGATTTGATCGTAAATAAAGAAGATCTCGCATTTATCAATGAGAAGCTGAAAAAATCTTTGACCTTTGAAATGGAACTTCAATTCATGCTTAATTCCGATGAAGAAAAAACCTGCCAGTTATCGGTATCGAGGTTACATGACTCTCACAAAAATCACATAGGCATTCTGCTCATATCTCATTGATTTTACATCTGTCCAGATAAATTGTTTTCGAGCCGCGGACCCACCGAAGCTGCATATGGATCTAGTGCGTCCAATTAATGATTACGTTTGTGGAATACGGAGACAAAAGCTATTCCCCCGGGGGATGTTCGGTTCAACCCAGACCTCACCGTCATGGGCAATGGCTATTCTCTTGACAATAGCAAGACCTAGACCTCTTCCGCTTTTCTTGTGAGAATCAGTTTGGAACATTCTCTCAAACACATGATCCCGATCAGCTTCTGGGATTGTTTCGCCAAAATCTTTTACAGAAATCAACACGGACGCCTTTTCTACACTTGCTTCAATCAGGATCTTTTTTCCATCAACCGCATATTTGATCGCATTGCTGATATAATTTTTGAACACTTCTCCAATCAGGGGATTTGCGCTAATGACCGTATCTTGGGGAATATTTATGCTAAGATCCATTTCAGCGGTCTGCAGTATTAATGAGAACTCATCGACAATCACTTTCAGCATGTCATTCAAATTCAAGTCGTCCCTGGGAATCTTCTCACCAAACGTAACCTGGGTTAAAACTGTGGAGTTATCAATTACACCAAGCAAACGCTCACTACTCAAATAGATGTTTTCTATCAACTCATTCTCGGGCAATTCGCTCCGAGCCATTTCGGACAGGCCATAGATTACACCTGCCGGATTTTTCAGATCGTGTGTGATCACATCGAGGAGCAGTTCTTTTAAACTATCTGATTCTGCTAATGCTTTCGCCGTTTTCATGCGCTCGGTGAGGTCGTGAACTAAACCTACCAAATGGGTGCAGTGCCCATTATCATCAAATACCGGGGTGACACTAACTTCACCTGAAAGTTGTCCGGCCGGATAGTCAGAGGTTTCTTCCCATTGAACAATCCGTTTTTCCTCAACGGCCTGTGTGTATTTTTCCAAAACTTTAGAGAGTGCCGGTTCAGGAATAACCTCAGATACCATCTTCCCCATTACCATATCCTTGGTTAATCCTGTAATTTGATAGAAACGTGGATTAACGGAGATAAAACGATATTTCCCTTCACCTTCAACACTCAATTGGAAAATTATGTCAGCAATAGATTCATAGATAGATTTAAGTTGTTGTTCATTTTTATGAATAATTTCTTCCACCCGCTTGCGTTCGGTGATATCTCTTGCAATCCCTTCGACCGCAATCAGTTTGTCATTTTCATATATTGGAGTTTGACGGTCTTCCATCCATACGATAGCTCCGTTTTTGTGGAGCCAGCGAACAGTATGTGGTTGCTCCGGCACGTGCCCGCTAATGAAATCTTCTAGTGAAGGCCTATCGTCTTCATGGATGATTTGCAGACCCAGCATAGGATTCTGGTAATGTTCTTCAGGCGTGTACCCAGCTATCGAAGTGACGGCTGAACTGATAAACTCAAAATGAGGGTTGGGGTAAAATTTAAATCGATAAATGATGTCCATAGCATTAGTGACAAGTCGTTCATAACGGTCATTACTTTCCCGCAACGCCTCTTCCGCCTGTTTTCGCTTGGTGATGTCATGATTAATACTCTGGATGGCGAGATGTCCCCTGTACTTCACTTTTGAAGCATATATTTCTACTAGCACAGTTGCGCCACTTTTCTTCCGTTGAGTGATTTCAAAATTATATGGTAAGTCACTTCTAAGGGTTTCTATAACCAGATTTATACCTTGTGGAATGTCGGTTGAAATGTTGGCAAGAGACATTCCAATGAACTCATTTCGAGAGTAGCCATACAGGTCAAAAGCCTTCTGGTTAGCGTTCAGAACAACTTCATCTTCCGCGCTGAATATTATTATCGCATCACTGGAGTTTCAAAAAGACCCCTGAAATCACTTTCGGATTGCGCTAGCGCTTCCTGTGCCAGTTTGCGCTCAGTGATGTCCCATAAAAATGAGCGGGTGGCCGAAATCGTACCGTTCTCTTCCAACGTGGTAGCAGATACTTCCAGGTGAATAACGGACTTGTCTTTTCTGATTCCCCGGAATTCATATCGATGGGGTACTCTTTTACCCTTAAGTCGATCGGCGTGAATCATTTTTACACGTTCTACATCGTCAGGGTGAATAAGGGTTCCGTGAACCTGCTTCTGCATATCTTCTTCGCTATATCCAAATAGCTCACAAAACCGCCTGTTGAAGTATTTAAACTCGCCTTTTATATTATCGATGAGGATCGCTATACCGGCTTCTCCAACTAATTCACGGTATTGTCGCTCTGATTTTATTAGCTTTTCCTCTGCCTCGAGGCGACTCGTGATATCACGAATAATAATTCCGAGACCATCACCGGCTTTGAATGCCTTCAGCTCAAGACGCTTTTCACCAAATATGGGATGAGGAACAAGATCAGTGAAGTGATAGGATTCACCTGTATCTATTACCTCTCGATACTTGTCGTATCTACCCGTTTCTTTGACATTGGGAACTATATCAACAATATTTTTTCCGAATATATCTATATATTTCATTCCGGTTATTTTTAATGCTGTTTTATTGATCTCGAGGTAGTTTAGTTTCGAATCAAACAAAATGAATCCATCTGTGGCTGAAGACAGGAAGTCACTTAATCTTACCTGACTTATCTTGATCACTTGAATTGTTCTATAAAAAACAAAAAAACCGAATGATGCAAAAATAACTATTGCAACTCCCATCCAGGCACTTGCACGCTTTCGGGCATCACGAGCATTTTGAAGCAACTGATTGGCTTTTTGACTGGCAAAATCAATCATTGGCAAGAGTTCAGCTATCATCTGTTCTACATGAGAGGCGCCTTTCCCCCTCGTAATATTGATTGCCGCCTCTTTTGAACCCGACAAGCTCAGATTTATAACTTCATCTCGAATAGTTTCCCAGTCGATAAACAGTTTATATGCATTTTGAACATCCATTGAATCGCCTAAAAATTGTGCAAATACGACCGAAAAGTTTTTCAACACTTCCTGCTCGTGTCCATTTACCTGAGATATTGCTTCTCATCTCATCCGTTTCTGCTACTGCAACATCTTTCATTGAGCGATGCATTGCATTGATGTCTGACTGTATATTTAAGAGAGCGTTGCTGACTGTTAATGGGTGATCGTATAATTGAATTGTCAGTTGCGATATATTATTCAGTTGCCTGAGTGAATAAACTCCAGAAAAAACAACTAATAGCACAATAATTGCAGCCCCGACAAAAACTTTCTGATTAGTATTTATCTCTCTTAATTTCATACTGACATCTCTTTTTTACTTTTAATTTTACCTGCTATTTATCACTCTCAAGCATATGACAAGCTATTGAGCAACCAGCTGATTTCTTATCCAATGTAGATCCTAAAGGACCATCAGTCCTCAGCAGGGTCTGAGTTTACAACAATTATTCGTGGCCATTGGTTTATCCGAAACGTGATAAAATATATAGCCGCTTATTTCGAAGACTTCCGGCTCGAAATATGTCATTCTACGATGATTTTTTATCCCATAGTGGCTGTTTCTACTAATTGGGAAAGAAATAGACTGGTACAGCTCGAGCTGATTTGTGTCTTGTTTCTTTATATCACCGCCCTTGGAGGATATGTAGGAAGATACACGGTGATAGATATAAATCAAAATAGGTCAATCCTCGGATTTACAATAAAAAAGCATCAAA
This sequence comes from bacterium, assembly GCA_013202895.1. Classification (GTDB taxonomy): domain Bacteria; phylum Fidelibacterota; class UBA8477; order UBA8477; family JABMPR01; genus JABMPR01. The sequence continues at coordinate 18,705 of JABMPR010000064.1, forward strand.
TATACATCTGATACTTGCTCAGGGGTTCGTGGGGAGCTGCTGACTCGCTTATCTCAGATAAACCATTCCTCTATGCTACGCGACGAGGAATAAATCCATCTACGCCCTTGCAGGGTCTACCAATCTTCGTCCTCAGAGGACTACGAGGGGTAAACCCATCTACGCTCTACTGAGCTACGATGGGTAAATCTTTATCGTAAACAGACCATTTTTATAGTTCGATTGTTAGCTCCTGATTGAAGCCTCGCGAAGTACATACCTGCAGCGACTTGATTGCCTGAGTTGTCTGTGCCATACCATTGGGTCGCATTGCGTCCTGCGGATTGTGATTCATTTACCAGCGTCTTGATAAATCGTCCCTGGATGTCGTAGATGTTGAGAGTGACCTGTGCTGGCTCATAGCGCCCGAAGCAGGCCTTCAGCTGCTCTTGAGTAAGTCCTTGCTAAGGGATGCGTTTAACTTCATATTGTGATCATTATTATCATCTATTCAAATAACACAAACAAACAGGAGATTCAAAATGCCACTTAAAGATAGTCAAGCTTTTACATCGCTTGCGGCCAGTGACATAAACCGAGCGAAGACATTCTACACAAAGACATTGGGATTGGAGTACGTGGCAGAATTGGCGGAAAACACCATCCTGCTCAGAACAAGTGCTGGAAGCCAGATCCTCATCTACGAACGTGAGCAATCGAAAGCTGAACACACGGTCGTGGGCTTTATGGTCCAGGATTTCGAAACCAGCATGACAAGCTTAAATTCAGCCGGTGTGAACTTTGAGGTTTACGAGGGTCTCACAGATGAAAATGGAATAGCGGATTTTGGAGAGATGAAGGGCGCCTGGTTTGTGGATACCGAGGGCAATATTATCTCATTAACCTCTGCCAGGTAGATTCAGTTGAGTTATACATGAACATGTATTGAGCTCTATAGGGACTTCACTGCCATAATTTATGGACAGGCTCATTAACCTAGCTCTGATCTTTCCTCGCAAAATCTGAGAATCCTCGAGTAAAAATCCTGGGATTTTATACTCCTGATCCAGCTATGCTTAGGGCTTGGGTCTTCGCCTTTCAGGCGAGATGCGCCAGGTAAAGCCCTTGCCTTTTGAGCTATATAAGGGTTTGAAGGGGTGCCCCACCGCACTTTGTGGGATTCGAGCTTAAATATATAATAAGTCAAATTATGTGGTTTCTTGTTATTAAAGCGGGTCTAAACTTTGTCAAACACAAAATGTCACCGAATTGAAGAAGCCCCATTTCTGAATATGAGATATAACAGGTGGTCAGGCTATTGAGTATGCAACACGGATATTGCCTAATACGTGACAATACATATCTTGAACAGTTAGTGAATCAAATTGAGGATAGCTTATGAGCTGCTGCCAGTGTCAGGGTATAGAGTCGATGTTCGATGAAAGTACTGCCCAACGAGATCTTAAAGCATTTAGGAAGAATGGTCCATCCAAGACAACCAGGATTTTAATAGAAAATATTCTGCGTCAGGATATTAAAAATAAATCACTTCTGGATATTGGAGGAGGAATTGGTGCTATACATCATGAATTGCTAAATAATGGGATCGAGGTGGCGAGTGCTGTAGATGCATCTAATGCCTATCTTAGCGCTTCAGGTGAAGAATCTAAAAAAAGGGGTAATGCCCATCGGATAAAATATTATCATGGAGATTTCGTTGATCTTGCTGAAGTACTTCCTGATAGTGATATCGTTACGCTGGATAAGGTGATTTGTTGTTATGACAATATGATTGATCTGGTCCGATTGTCGGCAATGAAAGCCAAACAACTCTATGGTGTGATCTACCCCCGCGATTCCTGGTGGGTGAAAGCGCTAAAACCAATAATTAACCTGCTGCCTCAGTTTAAGGGGATTCCTTTCAGGGCTTACGTCCATCCCGTCAAACAAGCTGATTCAATTATTCGTAATCATGGGTTTGAAATACTATTTTTACGCAAACTCATCTTCTGGCAAGTTGTTATTTACTCTAAATTCGAGTAGCGCTGCTGCTAAATTTGATCAAACCATGAACAAAAACAGGGAGGGTTAAGCTAAAATGAACAGTCAAGAAATCACTATAAATGCCAAGCTGGACGCTATGGGAGCGCGACAATGACAGCGCCCAAAGAAAGCCTGCCGCCTTTCCTTGCCGAACCTCTCAAGCTGGGGCAGGAGATCAGTATTACGGGCAAATGGATCCCTACGAAACAAGCTGGGTTGTTTAGAAAATCTGCCGAGTCAAAAGAGATGCTGAAAGAGTGGGAAGACATCCATGCTGGCGCCAAAGGCGATGCTGGCGTCCTGTCGACAGAAATAAATCATGCTGTTGGCGAAGACGCCGTACTTGTTCATCGCGTTTTCAAGGACCCCGACGCTCTGGTTCACTATTTCGCCACGACTGCCTCGCAGCACATGGAACCGCTCACCAGGGTCGCAAAGCCTCAGTTACACCTCATTCGTGGAGTTAGCATCCCCGCTTCTGCCAGGGAAGCGCTGAGGGCGAAGAACGTGCCGGGGGTGTTTGGAGAAGCCCTCTTTGGATACGTGAAGAAGGACTACAAGCGTCCCGACAAAGAAACGGCCATCATGGTCACCGCCAAGTGGACATGCAAACCGGGTGCTGCAAGTCACCGTGAGGATCTCAAATACTGGTGGCAGCGTGTTGGCACTGACGCATTCTCGATTGAGAAGGGTCTGCTCAGGTTTGAGGTGTATCAGGTAATTGGTGAGGATGCCCTGATTATCCACGAAACGTTCAAGAACAGCGACGAGCTAAAATTCCATCTGTCGAAAGGCACAGCTGCGAAATACAAGAAAGACATCGACGCGATCGCGATTCCTGAGTGCTATTTCTTCCGTGGCCCTGTCTCTTGGACAATCAGAACATATTCCAAGTTTTTGCATCTTCCGGCCACCTACTCCAGCCAGGGTAGCAACTTTACTCAAGCGGGGGGAAGTAGGAGTGATGGAACGACCGAGTAGTCCCAATGCAGACCAGTTAGCGAAGGGATGTCTTTTCTCGGGACCTTATACTCCAATTTTATGGATGCCCTGCGCGAGTGGGCCTTAGGGTCAGACGGCTTTGCATTAGCGGCACATGCAGCCGAGCACCTGATTGTGATTTGGGGACATTCCGTAGGACCTCTGGATCATGGTGCAGAAGGGTGTTGTGGTCGGAGTTAACCGCACTAGTTATGAAGAGAGCCCTTCACGAGAGCCCCACTTTGTACTCCCTCTTCATTCTCCCCACCGCCTGCTGCGGGGTTTGGTCACTAAAAACTCACCCTATTGAAAATGGCGGTCAATCGACCGCAAATTCCATTCTCTCAACACCTGAAAGATCAACCTGCTGTCTAGCGAGCCAAAGAGAATAATTATCCTGCATGGCCAACCAACTTTCAGGACTCCGACCTAATACCTGAGATAAGCGCAAGGCCATCTCCGGCGAGACATTACTCTCCCCTTTCAAAAGGCGTATAAAAGTTGATGGTGATACATTCAATTTCTTGGAAACCTGACGAGCACTGACGCCAAATGGTTCCAAGTATATTTCGCGGATGAATTCTCCGGGGTGGGGTGGGTTATGCATATTCATCAGTGATAGTCCTCATAGTTTATAATCTGTGCATTGCCTTCCTCAAACATGAAAGTTACACGCCAGTTTCCACTTACCGAAATGGACCAAATTGCTTTCCGTTCCTGCTTCAGTGGATGCAGATTGAAACCGGGTAGATCCATATCGTCAATTAGCTTTGCAGTATCCAGTGCTACGAGCATCAATCGTAATCGCTTGGCATGGTTCGGCTGGATACCAGCTGTTGATCCTACCTCATAATACTTTTTAAGTCCTTTATGCTTGAACGACAGAATCATGCATGAATATAGCTTGTTGCGCGTCACGCAACAAGTAAATATATATCCAATAATGTGAGTGTGTGATTGCCCGAAATAACTAGATCCAATCTACCCATTTCCGCACAGCATAAAACTACCTGACTTCCGTTTAATGATTGAGGGGAAAATGCTAAGAAAAGAGCCCCGCTATTAGGGGCTCAATTGTGTACTCCCAACTTCGCTCTTCCCAACGCCTGCTGCGGCGTGTCAGTCATCAAAAAGTCAGCGTAATGAAGAAGCCTTGATAATCAAGGCTCCCTGACGATATTCATTTTCATAATCTCTTCTACAATCGTTCTCGAATAAAAACTCGAGCTTTCAATTCAGTTTAAAAAACGAATCACGGGATTCGATTATTATATATAAGTTAGGCAGCAAACCGATGTATAGCCTCGTATGCATTGTCCTGGTAAGTCTCGTTTACCAAATCGGGAGAAATATTACTTTGGTCGGTAACCGGACCTGTCAGTTTATTGTCTGAACTCGCATAAAATTTTCCGCTGATCAAAGACTCGTCCGTGATGGCCTTCACATAACGCTGTGCACCTTTCTCAAGTTTATGCACCATTCCCATCAATGGCATCAAGATCGGGAAGCCAATATATTTATACATGATCTTTTCAAAAAGAGGTAAATTATTTGTGACTTCGGTTCCACTGGTTGCACCAGGACTCATGCTTATAAAACGTACTGCGGGGTGTTTCCGAGCCATGGCTGACATCCATAATGTGGCAGCATACTTTATATAGGCATAAAGCGTGTTTCCATTAACTTTTTCTACAAAATTTGACCCATTGAAAATGGAAATAAATTCCTCGACTGAATGTGATTTAAACTCAGGTTTTTTAATTCCCATCTTTTTTACTCCACGAACGCCTTCCGAACTGGCATACATGGCGACATGCTTAAGCTTATCAGCTTTTAACAGTTCATCAACCATGATAACATGGCCCAGAACGTTTGCTGCAAAGATGGTAGACACACCATCCACGGTTAATTCACCAGGCTTTTTGCCTCCCATACCACCAGCATTCATAATCAATGCATCGATGGGCTCCTCGAGGTTTGCTATGGCCGAACGAACTGAATTTGGTTTTGAGACATCCACAATCATTATCTCAAATATGTTTCGTCCAGTTATTAGTTCCAGTTCAGCTTTAGCAGATTTTGCTTTTGTTTCATTTCTGCAGGCTAAATAGATTTTTTTAGTATCTGGATTTTCTGCTAGCTGTCGGGCAGCGTCTTTTCCAAGTCCAGCGTTTGCCCCGGTAATTAAAATGATCTCATTCATGACTATTCCTTTCAATTGGCTGTTAACTGACTCCAATCTAGTCAAAATCAAGATTACTAAATAATCGCTGCGGGTCAGAAAGTTCTCATTTTAGCTCAATCGATATTCTGATGGTGATTTGCCAAAGATATTTGAAAAATTTCTATTGAATGTTGCAACTGATTCAAAACCGACATCATAGGCAATGTCAGAGATTCTGTACTCCCTAGACTTTAATAAAAGTGCGGCTTTTTCGATTTTCTTTCTGGATATGTATTTTTGGGGACTTTCATTATATACTTTTTTGAATTTTCTCTTAAACGAGGATGTACTCATGTGGCAAAGTCTTGCGATCTCATCAAGAGCTAGATTAGCATAGAGATTTTGTTTGACAGTGGATTTGAAAGTAATGTTTATTGGACTGAAAAGGTTTGAGAGGAATTCACTTTGATCATTAATGATTTGGGACTTCGTCATGAGTAATACGAATTCTTTCAATTTGCCTTCTATGATTTTTTCATCTGCTAATTCGGGGTTATCAATCAATAGAGTGATACTCCGCTTGAAGTTTTCAAGCAGTTCGTTTATAACGATTTGTTTAATATCGTAATTGATTTTATGATTGGACAAGGAAAGGTCAAAATCCAATATTTCTTCCAACATGGAAGGATACAGTAAAATCGCAATTACTTCAATTCCAGCACTTGCATTTCTATGCTTTTTATTGGTCTCGAAAAAATAGTTTAAGCATTTGGCAAGGACGCCCGATTTTTCATTAAGATCGATATAGTGCTCCGGGGCCCGTACTGAAAGTTCTCCCCGATTAATAAAAACGAAACATGCTTCATTTTCTGAGTATTCCTTTGGCATTCGATCAAAATATGGCATGGACTGTTTCCCGAAGACAATCTTACCTTTGTACGTTAAATATTTAGCTTCGTTTTCCATTTTATCTCATACAAAATTGTTAGTGTTAGGCTGTGATTCCTTTATAGCAAAATCCAATTGAATTTACATAGGTACTCACTTCACTCCCAACCTTAAACATGATTTCACCAGGGATATTATTCTTGATTCGACACAAATACCAAGGGAATAAGTTACATCGATACTATAAAATACTTTCTTGAAGCTTTATACTTTTTTCTTTGGATAGGATTACCGGTCTTTTCACTCCGGAATAATTGCCCAGAATTCGCTGAATAATACTTTCGTTTCAAACCTCAACACAATGCTAACTGCTACCACTACAAAACAGCGTGTCGGTCACCAAAAAGTCACCAATCTGAAGAAGTAGCTAGATCTGTAGACTTTTTACCCTTAAAATCAAGCTTTTCGAGATATCCTGACTATTCCACAGCTAGATGACTGATATATTCAGTGATAAGCACTCCATAGGCAGTGTTTATCATTATCGAATATCAGTCAGGATTTGTTTTGTCTACTTTCATAACCGTAGCTGATGTGATAATTGGCCTTATCATAGAACAGGTTGACACGCGACATGAATTCCATAACCCGATAGATCTGCAGTGGCTTCTGCCAGCTTTCGTTCTGTGCCAGAACATGTGCAAAAATATGTTTTCGCGTAAGACTCAGGGCACTGATCACTTCTGACAGCTTGTAGCCCTCAGAAAAGCGATCATCTCCAATTTTCTGATACGCGGTCCAGAGTTTCTGTTGATCAATCTTGGGACGCATGATCCAACAACCCAATTCAGATATAATGCGGTGGGCAATGTCAAATATCTCTTTTCTGGGACGGCTTAGATAATGGGTGGTTGTGGGGTGTGAGATCACTTCAGTCACCCAGTTTTCCACTATGATGTGTGCATCATGTACCATGATTTCGAACAGGGTATCAGATGGAAGTCCAGCTCCCGCATTCAGGCGGTCACCTTCAAAAGAGTCCATTGAGTCTTCCAATTCCCAAATCTCCTGGTATAAGGACAGGTAAATTCGGATGGCATGTTCATTCGTTGGGAAGGCTAGTGGTGGTAGCTTTTTGAAACTAAAGAATGCTGCTTCCCGAGCGTCATCCCCGGCCTGAAGTTCACCCCCGATCAGGTTCACCTCGTAGGTCACCCAGATAAGATCGCCATAGAATTCATCCACCAGGGAGCGAGTGTCCAGGAGCCTCAGTGTCTTCCCTTGAATTCCCGTCTCTTCTTCCAGCTCCCGAAGAGCTGCCTCCTCGATGGTCTCATTCAATTCAGCAAACCCTGACGGTAGACCCCATTTACCGGCCTGGGGTTCACGATCTCGTAGAACCAGAAGTATTTCCCGTTGCTGGTTCACCACGATGGCTGACGCCACAGGGAGGGGATTATCATAGTGCACCAGTTCACAGCTCGGGCAAAAATCCCGTACACGGTCTTCTATCTTGCGACATTCAAGGCGCGACCCACAATTTCCACAATGTTTTCGGGGTTTTTTCATCTGTAATTACCTGGGATGTTTGCCTATGAAAATAGCATCTTCCTTATTGAGAAAATAGCTACCTTTCGTCCTGAGATGTTCGCGAATATAGTTGAAGAGCTTGGGCTTCAGACCTCCAAGATGTAGATCATCGCCCAGAGAGTCTTCCTCAGAC
>JABMPR010000065.1 GCA_013202895.1 bacterium
ATGAGAGCCAACAACTATAACTTGAATCTGACTAACCGGAAATACTTCCTAATAGAAGATAGGATTTATCTACATAATCGGGGATACCGGCGGGATACCGACTGTTTCACTATCCCGTAACTAACTGACCCATAGCGACATACACAACACAGTCAATTGACTTTTAATCAGTTGCCCATCACCTCAGACACTACCTGGTCACCTGGATTAATGGTTAACCTGGAGTAGGTCCCCCCCACCCAGTCCAAGGGAAGGGCATACCAAACTGATCCACAAGTTGCAGCTATTCGTTCTGATCCTCAGAACTGATTGCATTCTCACATCAGAGGTGTTACAATATTATAAATAAATAAAACCAATAAGATCTTTGCAACTGAATGCAAATCTTAGAAATGGGGATTTTGCCGATGATTATTGTGAGAAAAGAAAATGCTCCTCGTTATCAGCGAGATAACATTACTTCCTATCTACTCCTCTCCGAATCGACCACCGGAGCAAAAAAGATTACAACGACTTTGGTTGAAATGGAACCTGGAGGTAAACAAATGATTCACTTCCACGCGACCGAGCAATGTTATATGATTCTTGATGGTGAGGGTGAAATCACAGTTGGTGAGGAATCGAAGCGGGTGAGAGTCGGCGATTCCATCTTCATACCATCCAACAGCCCTCATGGTTTGATAAACACGGGAGACCAAGTTTTGAGATATCTAAGCGCTGGTTCGCCAGTATTCGGTAAAAGGAAGGAAAGTGAATACTGGCCATTACTCCCAGAAGCCCAACTAAGCTTATGAGTATAATTGCGTATTCCCATCGTTCATAAACGGATGTTTACACTTTCTTTGCGTCTCAGATAGCTCGTCCCTCGTAGTCAGGCACAGCCTGCGTAGAGGGAGAGCATCACCCCGAAACCTTTGTTTTTCGACGTCCTGTTGAATCGCAGGGATTTTTTCTTTTTTTAGATCGTAAATAAAAACATTTTCTAGAAGTATCGTTTAGTGCGAATTGTAAATTAGCCCATGGACTTAAAGATGAGTATTGATTTAAATATTCACTATATAATTAGTGATTGAGGAGCCATTGGTGAAAATAATAGATGGTATTTCTCGCCGGGATTTTATCCGGTCCTCAGCCTTATTAAGCTATCTGTTCTTGCCAGGTATCGGACGGATTCATGCTCGACCTTCACACCTGCAAAATTTGCGCGATTTCTCGGGTCGACTGTGTTACAATGAGAATCCGTTGGGACCATCCCCCTTAGCACAAACAGCTATACAAGATGCTGCTTCTATGGCACACCGCTACCCGGACTGGTACAGTTCCGGTCTTGAAAATACAATAGCTGGTTTTCACGGAATTGGTGCTGAGATGGTCTGTGTTGGAGCAGGAGCAACAGAGGTAATTCGATTAATTGCCGATGCCTTTTTAAATCCAGGCGACGAACTGATTACAGCGACACCGACTTATTCTCAATTATCACTGGAAGCAGTAGCCAATGGAGCTGTTTCTGTCCATGTGCCCGTGGACATGAATAATATCATCGATTTGAGCAGTATCTTAGCCGCCGTTACTGAGAATACAAAAATTATTTCACTCGTGAATCCTAACAATCCTTTGGCCACAATCATACACAAGGATGATATGGAATCTTTTATCTATGCCCTTCCTGCGGGAGTGATCGTAGTAGTAGACGAAGCCTATCACCATTATGTCCAGTCGGAGAATTACGAAAGTTGCCTGCAGTATGTCCTGGAGGGATTGCCCGTTATTGTGGTACAAACTTTTTCCAAAGTCTACGGATTAGCCGGAGCTAGAATCGGCTATTCGCTTGCTTCTCAGGAATTGACGGATCTCATTACTTCCACACAAAAGTTCGGTACCGTTAGCCGTATGTCACAGGCAGCGGCACAGGTGGCATTGGATGACACCGACCATCTAAATTCAACCCTTGCTGAGAATACTATGGCTATGACTATCTTGGAGGAAGGGTTTGTACATCTTGGTCTCAGCTACATCCCTTCAGAAACAAATTTTATTATGGTGGATGTTGGCACCGACGCCATCCCCGTTCGCGATCAGTTGGCTGACTTAGGGTACATCGTTCGTATTGGCTGGGATATGCCGAATTTTTTACGCATATCTACCGGAACTGTTGCTGAGATGGTCGATTTTAGGGACGCTCTGGAATCCGTTTTAACTACAGATTTGGCTGAACCTGGAGCAATCCCCAGCCAATTTGGACTTCAATCCGTTTTTCCAAATCCCTTCAACGCCCGCTGTAGAATCAATTTTAGCACCGTAGAAACAGGACGAGTAACAATAACCATTTATGATATACTGGGAAGAAAGATAAAATCCCTGGCAAATTTATCACTGAAACCGGGGCAGCATAAAGTGGTCTGGGATGGCAAGGATTCATTAGGTAAGCCAGTGAACTCGGGGATCTACACTTTGCTTTTATTACAGGGAGAATTTGCTGTCACCCAGAGGATAACGTTGTTAAAGTGAATTAGCGATCAGTACCCCCCTTTACATAGCTAATATGCCGTTCTAGTACATTTGATAAAATTTTGCACCGCTCGACATCACATTTCATTAGCATGTTGTCCAATGTATTGAGGCAAGATGCTGCTCAAGTGTAATTGCCATTCCATAATAAATACAGTATCTTAAGAGCCACATTCTCAAAACCTCGTCCTGGATTTATTAAGTAGATCATTTGAAAAGATTAATAATAACAAAAGGAGGTTTGCAATGTCAACATTCATCTTGTTTGGAACCTATTCAGCAGACGCAATGGACGATATCAGCTCAACTCGCACCGAAATGGCAGTTGAGGTTATCGAAAAGCTTGGAGGAAAGGTAACGGCAATGTATGCGCTACTGGGTGAGCCAGATCTAATCATCATTATGGATATGCCATCTCCAGAGGCAGCTATGAAGGCGTCTATCGCATTGAGCAAGGCAACCGGGATCGGTTTCAGTACATCTCAGGCTGTTTCCGTTGGAGATTTTGATGTCTTGTTCTAAAAATCCCTGATTGTGATTCCTCAGGGCAAGCCTGATTGCTGAAATGAGAAAGATATCCAGCAAATACCGGGCTTTTAAAGACAAGTTTTCGATCTAGCTCAAGCTTCGAGCCTTTTGGCATTAACCACGTCTAAATAAATGATTTGTTCCCCGTAATGCCTGATAGATGAACCATTTTCTACATTCAATTGATGAAACATAATAGAAAAACTTAAGATATGGCTAAATTCATTAATTGCAGTCAATAAGCCCCCCTTAAAGCAAGCAATACAGGCTATTTATTTAGAAATTGTGGAGCAGGAGGAATAGTTTGGGATAAATCCACCAATTAGGTATCTATGCCTATCTTACACACCAGCTAAAAT
>JABMPR010000066.1 GCA_013202895.1 bacterium
CTAAAAATCACGGGATACTCAGGCTTTGATGCCCTGTTAACCGGTATCCGTTTTCATAACAACATCTGGAAGTTCCCATCCAGTGATCCGATCCTTAGATCAATCCTCTACTGGTCCTCTACCACCCATGGACCGGATAAAGCATGGGGTCATGGGATGAATGAAGTCGCCATCGATATCGATTACACACCGAGTGTATCTTTCTATCCGGCACTTCTCTCAAATGCTTTCGCAGTACGGTGTTTAAAAGACTGAAATACTGGTAATTTTAAAATCGTACCTTTGCAAAAACTCAGATTTGAAAATTTGCGCTTTTATCCACTAATTTTGGTCAATATTAGTTCATCACTGCTCTCTTTTTTAAATCCCATTCGTTAGCTTTTTAATATCTGGTTTGATAAAGGCTATGATTTTACAATTTAACTTAAATTAATTTATGGGTCGATCACAAGAAACATTCAGCAAAAAAGAAGTAAGAAATAAGAAAGAGAAAAAGAGGAAAGAAAAAGAGAAGAAGAGGGCGGCCAAGAAAGAAACCGAGAAAGTTGGCAACCCGGACGACATGATTGCTTATGTCGATGAAAATGGGATGATCACTACAACGCCTCCTGATCCAACTAAAAAGAAGGATATTAAATTAGAAGATATCGAAATTGGTGTACCTAATCGAGATTCTGATGAAAACTACGATCCTATAAGAAAGGGGATTGTAACCTTTTTTAACGATTCTAAAGGATACGGATTCATCAAAGATTCAGAAACGAAGGAGAGTGTTTTTGTCCATGTAAATAATATTCTTGAGGAGATAAAAGAGGATAATGTTGTTACTTTTGAAGTAGAGATGGGACAAAAAGGACCTGCTGCCGTGAGGGTAAAGCTTTTTAAATAGATTGAATCCTGCCTGACTTTTTAACCTCCTTTTCATGCAACCTTTTTAGTAAATTAGTGTAATATATAAGTTGGTGTATTATAGTACAGAGATTTCATTATGGCAGGATATCTCCTACGTTTTGTCTTCATTCTAACTCCTTTTCTTCTTCTCTCCAATCAACTTCTGGCTGAAGGGACAAAGGAGATCATGCCAGTGGAAGCAAACGACGCCCGGATATTACTCTCCACCCAGAATTCGAGAGACCCATTTGCACTCTATAATGGGGATACAAATTACAGGTTATATATTCACATCAAAGATTATACGAGGGAGGTCATCTATTTCGGACTCGGCCAAATCAGAAGAAGCAACAACCAGACGGCAAATCCGCTTACCTACCGGATTCATAAACCAGATGGCACAATAATATTTGAGAAACAGACCCCTCAAACCGGAGCGACAGGATTTATCAACAACTATGCAGAGGCGATTGCGGGCCCTAATTACCTCAATGCTGCCGGGTACAATGGAGACTCCATGTATCTCAATACCGTAGCAGCGAATGGTGACTACTTCATGACATTTCAGCTTCCCGGCAACACATATCGAACCTTCGAATATTTTGATATCACGGTCGTAGATACCTCTACAAATACCAAAATCGATGGCCGTGTTTTCTCTAGAAACTGGCAGATCAGCACATACGAAGAGGGCATCACAGGATATCTGGGATACATGTTTATCTATTCCCAGGATAGCATCATCACCCGGTTCAATCCCAATGGTTTTGACGGTCGTCATTTCAGTTTTTCCTGCAACCCATCAGGATGTTACCCGGTAGGGCCGACCATGCCAGCCAATGAGGCTCGAAAATCTGTTGAGGGGCGCCATAACTACCCGCTATACAGGGTTTTTCTGAATGACCCGGATAGCATTATTTATCCAAGCGGTCAGCTTGGCAGCCTGGTGCAGAACGTTCCAGTGGTACAAACGACAACGTATTGCGACAGTGGAACCATTGACTTTACATTTGAAGTGACAGCTACCGGGTCTGGAGAACTCATGTTAAAATGCAGTGACCTTGGGCCACCTTATGTTGACAGGCTGCTTTCCGATACTGTTTACCAGGGATGGAATACCTATACC
>JABMPR010000067.1 GCA_013202895.1 bacterium
TCTTCGGACGGTTTCAAATAGAAGGAGTTCTTCTTAACGTCTTTAAGAATGCCGGCCTTCTCATATTTCTTTTTGAAACGTCGTAAGGCTTTTTCAAATGGTTCATCTCGTTTTACAGTAACCATTACTGGCATAATGCGATCTCACCTCCTTCCAAATTAACCTAAATAGGTCTGCAGTTTACGACTACGGGATTTGTGCTGGAGACGCTTGATAGCTTTCTCCTTGATCTGACGAACACGCTCCCGCGTCAGGTTAAATTCTTCACCAATTTCATTGAGTGTCAATGCGTATTCGCGGTCGATGCCGAAATACATGCGAATGACCTCCCGCTCCCGGTCTTTTAAAGTGTCCAGTGCGGATCGAATCTCTTTTTTAAGGGAATCTGACATGAGATCGAAATCGGGAGCATCCTGATGCTCGTCTTCGATAACATCCATGAGAGAATTTTTTTCTTCTTCCTGAAAGGGAGCATCCAGTGAATGGTGACGTTTTGAGATGCGGATAGCATCAGCTACTTCTTCTGGAGCCATGTCCAACTCCTTGGCAATCTCTCGCTCAGTCGGAGTTCTTTCAAGTTTTTGCTCCAGACGATCTGAAGTCTTGGAAATCTTAGAGATGGTACCAACCCGGTTCAAGGGCAGTCGCACGATACGTGAATGCTCGGCAAGTGCCTGTAGAATGGATTGACGAATCCACCAAACGGCGTAGGAGATAAATTTAAATCCACGTGTCTCATCAAAACGTTCAGCTGCTTTAATAAGGCCCAGGTTTCCTTCGTTGATAAGATCGGTCAATGGTAGACCCTGACCCTGGTAATCCTTGGCAACCGAAACCACAAAACGTAGATTGGCTTCAGTTAATTTTTTAAGCGCCAGACGATCTCCCTGCTTTACCCTTTGGGCAAGTGAGATTTCATCTTTAGGATCGAGGGGTTCATACTGACCAATCTCCTCAAGGTACTTACTGAGGCTGCGATTTGTGTCTCCACCGATCCGCTTTACTTTCTTTGCCATAGGCTCCTTCTCTAACTGCCCTGACCAATAATGATACAGAGCCAGCAAAATTAATTTTTCACCCTAGGCCTGTCAAGCTAAAAGGGTGTAAAGTTTGGAGTGCAAATCTGAGCTAAAGTGACAAAATATGATGGTTTACAAAAAATAATATTACACATATCACAGAGCATCAACCCGACAAATAATCCTTTAAAGAGTCTGTGGTCGTCCCCAAGTTGTTGACACCTCTAAGTGAGAGAAACGATTTGATATTAATAATGATGGGGATGGAAAGATAATAGCTGAAATAGTGGATTCGAATACAGGCATTAAAAATCACTATTATGATGGTTGGATTTATGGAACATTTATGGATCCATCGCTATTTGGTATTCGGAAACGGATTGCCGCTATGATTCCACAAGGTAGCCGTGTAATTGATGTAGGTTGCGGTACGGGTGCTCAACTTTTTTATTTAAGTGGTCAGATCGAGTATGGATTTGGCGTCGAACTATCGGAAACCATGATAAACGCCGCCAAAAAGCAATCACAAATAGACCGAGTGAAAAACTGCGAGTTCCAGCTCGCTGATGCCAGTGATCTTTCTTCGCTTGCAGACCAAAGCTTCGACTTTGCAATAAGCAGCTTAGTCATTCATGAAATGCCTTTAGAAATCCGTATTTCTGTATTAAAAGAGATGAGTCGCGTGGGAAAACAAGTCATTATAGCTGACTGGACATATCCCCATCCGCCACTTTTAACCGGTCTGGGTACCCTTATTACAGAATTTTTGGCAGGTTGGGAGCATTTTTCAAATTATAGAAGCTATCTTAGAAATGGGGGAATTCCTGCTCTGCTTGAATCATTTGGCGTCAATGTTGTGGAAACGCAGGACACATCAAGGGGAACCATTCAACTCTGGCGCTTCGAAACCGAGAATGAGAATGGTTTGTGACCCTTGAATTATCTCGCCCACCTCTATCTTTCTAAGAATGATGATCTTTCCAGGCTTGGAAATATAATGGCTGATTTTATGCGTGATGTCGATAAAGAAAAGCTGCCTCCTGAGATAATAAGTGGTATCCACATGCACAGGTTGGTTGACCTCTATACGGATGCACACCCTATTGTTCGAGAATTGCGCAAAAACTTCAGCACCAGTCGGCGCCGATTTTCCGGAGTGGTGTTGGATGTCGTTTTTGATCATTTTTTAATTAAGTATTGGAGCCAGTTTTGTGATGATGACCTGGATGAATTTGTAGATGATTGTTATTCCGCCTTGTGGCGTCAGCGCAGCTATATGCCGGAGCGGATGGAGCTGGTTGTCGGCTGGATGATCAAACGGGATTGGATACGATCTTATTCTGAATTGGATCATGTTGGTCGAGCGCTTGATGGTTTGGCCAGTCGCTTGAAAATGGAGCATGGATTCCATGGTGCAATTGAGGAAGTTGAAAATATGTATGAGGATATCGAATCAGGTTTCAGAGAATTCTTCCCTCAACTGCGTTACCATGTTGATGAAAATTCGAAAGCTTTGACTGATAGTGTTCAGCGATCAACACAGTAGCGGGCTGAAAGAATTAAGCCAGGGATTGGCAGGGCTTGATCTCAATAAATAATGGATCAAGTTTGTCCCAAAGTAATTCTGGTTATCAAGAAATAAAGCCTGACTATTACAGTGTAATTTTTATTATCAGGGGATTTGAAATTTTTTGAAAGGGAATAGAATGAGATTCAGAGATTTAACGTTTTATGTGCTAGCCATTTTAATGTTGTTTGGATGCGATGAAAAGGAGCGGGTAAAGGCTTCCGATGAAAATCAGCATCAGGGTATGGCACCTCAGGCCCCCGCCACTGCTGGTCATGAAGTCAAAGTGGAAGAAGTTATTCAGGCGAAATCCTATACCTACATACGCGTCATGGAAGGTAATGAAGAATACTGGATCGCTACCGCTAAACAACCCTTTGAGGAGGGTATGGTTCTTAAATTTGATCAAGGCATGGAAATGCAAAACTTTGACAGCAAAGAATTAAACAGAACATTTGAGAGTATCTGGTTTGTTGATCAGATGCGTGGTGCTGCCATCAATCCATCGAGAGCGAGTGGGTCGGTTTCTCCATATGGAAAAGAAAAACAGGTCAAAACTCAAAATGTTGAAGTAGATAAAGTCTCAGGCGGTGTAACCGTTGAGGAACTTTTTTCAAACATGATATCTTACGAGGGTAAAACTGTCAGTATTCGCGGGAAGGTCAGCAAGTTTAATTCAAGTATAATGGGTCGGAACTGGGCTCATATACAAGACGGAACAAGCGCCGGTGAAAATTTCGATTTGACAGTTACAACCTCGGAAATGGTAAAAACCGGTGATGTTGTGGTCTTTAAAGGCACCATCGCTTTAAATAAGGATTTTGGAGCCGGATATACCTACGAGCTGATCATGGAAGAGGCAGTAATAGCAGAAGAAAGCTAATCAATCCATCAAAATAAAATCAAAAGGCGAGGGTGTGAATCTTCGCCTTTTTTATTATCCACTCGTTCAATTCTTTATCTCTGGAGCGTCGCTTACCAGCGATTGCAGGAATAGCTCGACTGGATTAGATTGATCCCATGACAAAACAACCAAACCTCCCCTCCACTTATAGGGCCAGGATATTTGTTATTCACGGACCAAACCTAAATCTTTTAGGAACTCGTGATCCCGAGCAGTATGGTACACTGACGCTGGATAAGGTGAATACTAGCATTAGACGCAAAGCTCGTGAACTGAACCTGGAAACACGAATTATTCAGACCAATCACGAAGGCCGCATCATTGATTTACTCCACAGAAGAAGGAAATGGGCAGATGGTTTCATCATTAACCCGGGAGCCTTCACGCATTATTCATACGCCATTCGGGATGCCATTGAGGCGATTAGAATTCCTGTAGTCGAAGTCCATTTATCAAATATTTATAAGCGCGAGGAATTCCGTAGAATCTCAGTGATAAAGGATGTTTGCGCCGCCCAAATTTTTGGTAAAAAGGGTGAATCCTATCTGGAAGCCCTGGACTATCTCGCCCAACATCTGACCCCTAACCCTTAAACAGGGGCGCTGCATGCTATCAACCCTGGATTTCAGCATCATTATTGTCTTTCTTGTGGGTATATCAGCCTATGGTATCTATAATAGTCGCTTTAATAAAACCTCAGAAGATTATTTTTTAGCCGGTCGAGATATGCCCTGGTGGGCTGCCATGCTATCCATCGTTGCCACCGAGACATCCGTCCTGACATTTATTAGTATCCCCGGTCTTGCGTATCGTGGAGACTGGTTTTTCCTCCAATTGGCGCTTGGATATATCCTTGGACGTATTCTGGTAAGTGTTTTCCTTTTGCCGGCTTACTTTAAAACTGGAATTACTTCCATTTATGAGGTGCTGGGTGCACGGTTTGGAGCGCAAGTCCAGAAAACCGCTTCGGCAGTATTTTTAGTTACTCGTATCCTGGCTGATGGAATTCGTTTTCTAGCTACTGCTGTCATTGTTCAGGTCGTCACGGGATGGTCTTTGCCAGTTGCTGTTCTCATTATTGGGATCGTCACAGTCATTTATACACTTACGGGTGGTATCCGAACGGTTGTATGGGTGGATAGCTTCCAGTTTGTCCTATATCTGGGTGGTGGTTTGCTAGCTGTCTTCTATATACTCGGGCACAGTGATCTGAGTTTCGGAACCATGCTAGAGCAATTAAATGATCAGGGCAAGTTGGATATCGTCCGTTGGGGGTGGGGTCTGTTTTCGGATCCCTGGCTCTTCTTCTCAGCCGTTTTTGGGGGCATGCTGCTTTCTTTTGCATCCCATGGAGCCGATTACATGATGGTTCAACGTGTATTATCCTGTCGTGATCTTTCATCCGCCAAAAAAGCAATGATCGGTAGCGGTTTCTTTGTGTTTATACAATTTGCTGTATTTCTACTTGCGGGCTCGTTGATTTATCTCTACCTAGGTGGAATCGAATTGGAAAAGGACCGTGAGTTTTCAACTTTTATAGTGAGTGAATTACCAGCTGGACTCAAGGGTTTATTGCTTGCAGGTGTCTTGTCAGCGGCCATGTCTACCCTTAGTTCCTCCATTAACTCTCTTGCCTCATCCACCACAACAGATTGGCTGGGAAAGAATGTTTCTATAAAAACATCTCGTCTCATTAGCCTGGGATGGGCAATTGTGCTTATAGGCATCGCCCTGGTTTTTGACGAATCAGATAAGGCTATCGTAGTTATGGGATTGCAGATTGCCTCATTCACCTATGGCGGATTGCTGGGACTTTTCCTGCTTACAAAGATCAACAGAAATTTTTCACAGATGGCACTTATGGCTGGATTGGTGGCATCCATGTTGATCGTCTTTGCCTTAAAAGAAATTGGTTTGGCCTGGACCTGGTTTATCGGGTTTTCAGTTTTGACAAACTTGATCGTAGTATATGCTGTTGACTCTGTAGTGAAACTACGCTCGAAATAAAACAAAAGAGCCGTTAAAGGTTTAAAGTCTTTATTAGCTTATAAAACCATTACCTGCCGGTAATAAACATAATCACCACAATCACAAAGGTAATCAGCCAATTGTTGATATAATGCGTGAGATGGAGCCCCAAAAGGAGTAATAGATCTCGCTCAAGCGCAGGTAAATCTTTTGATAGATTTTCAATTGTGCCTGATCGTTGAAGCGGGCTGTCAACCCGAAAAACCAGTTCTTCTGTGCTTGAATCGTCCTTGGCCCAACTCCAAGCACCACGGAGAATATCAAATGAGCGGAATTGATAAATTTTGCCATCAGAAAGTTTCAACTTACTCCTTTGAAAATCTCTCCAATAAAAATCAAGAGTTCCTAATTCCTTATCCGATGAAGCATCGTATATAGTGAGGGCCATTTTGGCTTTACCCTTTGAACGGAACCGAAGAGTCCGTGTCCCGATCTCGCCTGAACCATCAGGACTCCAGAAACCTTTACGCTTGATATTCCCCGAAAGTTTGGAGCTAAATTGAAACCCATAGCTTCGTGAGGCCGTTCCATCTTTTGACCAGTTGATCATTGATTTTTCAGTCATGTCTAAAACTCCTAATCTTTTGTCATCCAACGCATGATATTTGAAAATTTAAGTGGGACCCCCTGCATTAGAATGGCGGTCCGAAAGATACGCGAGCCACCCCAAACCACCATGAGTGTGAAAAGAATCACCCCAAGCAACCCGATCCAGGGCTGCCAGGCGGGGATAGTCACAGGTGTTGAAAGCCTGAGGATCATTACCATGGGTGTGAAAGGCGGAATGAGTGACAGGATTGTGGAAAACGAAGATAAGGGTTCTTTGAGAACAGGGAATAGTACAAACATGGGTATCATCATGGGGAACATGGCTGGGAATGATAGGGATTGAGCATCTTTTGCATCATTGGCAACTGATCCAAGACTGGTCATCAAAGCTCCAAGCATAAACAGGAGCAGAACCAGATTGACAAAAAACCAGGGTAAAATATCATAAGGTATATACGACTCAAACCCACGCCACTGCATAAATAGTACCCCACCGCCAACATAAACAAAGGTGCTGGTTAAAGCCACTGCCAGACCACCCAGTATTTTACCGAGCATAAATTGAAACGCTGTGATCGACCCCAATATGACTTCCACAATTCGCTGGGTTTTTTCTTCCATGACGGCACTGAGCTGGGGCATGGCGCCCATCATGGACATCATGAACATAAGCATCACCATGACGATGGGAATGGCAATGGCCCTGACTTCATTACTGACCTCAGCATCCACAATATTACCCTCCTCATCAACGGAAAGCAGTCCCCGAGCATCGATGTCAGCCCATGAAAACAGATCTGGAATTAGTGCCTCATCGATTTCTGCTTCGCTGAGTCGAAGCTGTCGCAAGTGATTATTGATCGGCCAGCGAAACCAGCCCCGCACATCATCCAAAGCGGCACTTTCACCGTAATAATTAACTTTGGCTAAATCCTGGTTTTCCTGGGGATGGATGACGGAAGCACCGATATGTAAAAATGCATGGATTTCACCTGCACGGACACGATCTGAGAGTGCTCCAAGTTGCTTGGTTAGATCCTCTGTTCTTTCAGCAAACTCGACACGGTAAACGGGCTGGATTTGTGCACCACTTTCCTCATCGAAGATTTCTGTAGTATTTCTTTCCTCTGCCGCTTGTTTTAAAATTTCTATGAATTGATCAGTTTCATCTATGACAACAATGTGTCGCTCGCGAATATCAACATGGTCCTTTAGCAGTGCCATGGCAATCATGCTGCCGCTCATAAACACAGGCAACATAACCAAACCGATGATAAAGCCTTTGGTTTTAACCGCAGCCAGATATTCTCTCAAGGCCAGTCGCAGTATCTTATACAAGGGTATCCTCCTTAGCACCTGCTATCCGAACAAAAATGTCATGCAAAGAGGGTTTCGTGAGTTCAAAGCTGAGCAATTTGTTTGAATTCAATAACTCTTTTAAAATCGCTTGATGATCAGCACCTTGAGTAATTCGTAATTCCTGAATTTGACCAAAATCGTGGACATTTTCAACACCTCTGATAGCATTCAATCCAGAGGCTTTATTTTTACTGCGTATCCGTAGTGTATCACTTCCATATTTATCCTGTATTTCATTAAGAGTGCCATCGAGAACTTTCTTGCCTTTATGGATCATGAAGATATAGTCGCAAACCTTTTCGGCAGTAGCCATATCATGTGTGCTGAAAATAATGGTGGCTCCAGACCCCTGCAAATCAAGCATAGCTGTCAGCAAGGTGTTTGTATTTACTGGATCAAGACCACTAAAGGGTTCATCTAAAATAATCAAATCAGGATTTGAGATAACCGTTGCAATAAATTGCACCTTTTGGCTCATTCCTTTACTAAGAGCATCAACCTTTTTATTTGCCCAATCGCTGAGTTCGAATTTCTTTAACCACTCATCGACTTCAGAAGTGACAGATTTGCCAGTTTTAAGTTCACCATAAAACTGGAGTAGCTCCCGCACTTTCATCTTTTTGTACAGCCCACGTTCCTCTGGCAGGTATCCGATACGGTCTGTATGGGTGGTTTTCCTTGGTTCCCCAAAGACCTGAATCGTTCCAGAATCAGGATAGAAGATATTCATGATCATGCGAATCGTGGTCGTTTTTCCAGACCCATTTGGACCGATAAAGCCATAAATACTACCCGTCGGTACACTTAATGAGAGCTCATCGACAGCAGTGAAATCATTAAATGTCTTTGTAATCTGATTAAGGGAAAGAGCATTCATTCAACAAGGGTCCTTTATATGCAGCAGGTGAATAATATTTTATGCATCAATATAGATACGTACACCTCAAGAATAGTGTTTTTCGTCCCGCTGAAAACGCCCTCGGTGATCGGCATTTGATATCGAGCCTGGCCAGGGCTGCTTTTAGGGTGTAATGCAATTCCCTCGAAAGTGTGCACTTCGCCAAGCTGAAAATTGATCGCAGTTATGATGTTTGAATCATTGGCAATCAATTGAATTTTAATAGCAGTTACTTTACCAAAGCCACAAATACCAAAAGTAATTAAAACTTGTAAATTGAATTTAGAGTTTAATAAAACAGGCTAAAGAGTTTTGCTTGAAACTTCATCGTATTTGTTTATAAGAGCCCAAAGTGTAGACGTGGGTATGGCGCCCTCTAGGTGAAGTTGAAAATCAATTTTAGGTATTATGCATAAATAGAGCATAATCAGTGTGCTCCTTTCTGTTTTTATCTTCAAACAAGGTAAGTTGTGATGCTTATCTCAAAACGCATATTTCGTGAGCGCACACATGTGCACATATGTGATTTGATGTAAAAAAACGCGATTTTCACATGTTTGGGTCCGTTGCTTGCCTTACATATGGCTAAACAGGGCTTGTTTTGGAATTCAAATATTAGCTGCATGTAACACACACGATGTCGACCATACAGTCGGAGTGGGAAATAATTTTACTTTTCCGGTTAGATGATATTTCTGAAAACAAGGATAATTGGAGCTTAATCAAACAATAGAATAATTATTGATCACTTCCAACTCAGACCAACCGGTCAGTGTTGACAATTATGCTTCAATATTCAATCACTGTCATGTCTAAGACATTGAGGAGAAATCAATTCAATGTTTTGAAACATAGGCGAAGTTAATCAAATAGTCAAAAGATTAAGACCACGTCTTTTTCACTTTAATAATTAAAAGAACAGCACCAAGCTCTTAGGCGGGTGCACGTATGTGCGCTATTTTTTGCGTCTCTGTGTAGTCCCACCATAAAGGGAATCTGACAAATTAAATCACAGACCCTAAAAGCTTCTTTTGGGAAAATGTAAAATCCTCTTCCAGGGAGCACCTTCTTCAAATAGATTGAAAGTTTGAATAAAGGAAAATCTACATGCGTAGTGAAAAATTGATTGTCCACGGTGCAAGAGAGCACAATCTTAAAAATGTAAA
>JABMPR010000004.1 GCA_013202895.1 bacterium
CCTTTGTGAGCATATGCACTTCATCAATGATATAAACCCTATAATTTGAATTGACAGGTGGGTACTTAACCACCTCTCTTAATTCCCGAATGGCATCAATACCCCGTGTAGAGGCACCATCAATTTCGAACACATCCATGCTGCGACCAGCGGTTATTTCTATACAATGATTGCAGACATTACAAGGATTCCCCTGCTCTGGATTATCACAATTAATAGCTTTGGCCAGAATGCGAGCAGCAGAAGTTTTTCCAACTCCCCGTGGACCTGTAAAGATATAACCATTTGCCAAACGTTGCCGTTGGAGTGCATTTCGCAAGGTTCGCGATACATGTTCCTGCCCCACAACATCTTCAAATGTCTGAGGTCTATACTTTAATGAGGAAACAATATATGCAGGATCTTTTTCAGCCACGTTGAGAGACTTTCCGGGGTTGTTGAAGTAATCTAACCTTAAAGATGCGTGTGCTTCAGGGAGTTCCTGCACACGATTACAAAACTTACCGCTGCTTCCTTCCGGATCTGACGGGGTTGGGCCAGTTCTCATTGCAGGGCCTGAAAGCACAACGCATCTTTAAGATCAGGCGTGTCATTAATTCATCTTAAAAAGCGGAATAATGTATCAATAATTAGTGATGAAGGAAGTCTGATTTACAGCTAATGTTGGTTTGTGACAATCCAGAGGGGGCTTTATGAGCAATTAACAGGCGAGATTTAGCCACATCCAGCAATAGTATGATTCTTAATTATGTTATTTGCGAAGCTCTCAAACCGAAAGAAAATCCTCCTTGGCAAAGAAGCGTTTCATAATTTTGATCATCATTTCATGATCCTCCACCCCGGTTGTCTCGCGTATGGAATGCATTGATAGCATGGCGTTCCCAACATCAACCACAGGAATACCCAAACCAGTTGCTGTAATCGGACCTATCGTGGATCCACATGCTAAATCGGTTTTATGAACATAGTGTTGCACAGGGACATCCACCTCTCGACAGAGCTGTTCGAACATGGCAGATGTTATCGCGCTCGTGGCATAACGCTGATTAGTGTTCACCTTAATAACTGGACCGCGATTCATTTTTACGGCATGCTGGGGATCATGGAATTCAGCATAATTTGGATGTATCGCATGAGCTCCATCCGCTGAAATACAGATGCTATTTGCCAGACTTTTCTGGATGGCATGTTTTCGGTCCGAATCATCAGCTACCCGTTGGACGATATCACGAATGAAGGAAGATGCCGCCCCATTACGGGTTGAGCTACCGATCTCTTCATTATCAAAAAGAGCAATCATGGATGTTTGAGGTACAGAATTATCTGTTGATGTGAGAGCCGCCAATGCTGCATGGCACATGGTCAGGTTGTCCAGACGACCGCTAACAATAAATTCTTCCTTTAAGCCACTTAAAGCGGCTTTTTGAGTATCATAGCATTCAAGGTCCCAACTGGCGATAGCATCTTGCTCGATTCCAAGTTGTTCTGAAATCAGGTTAGCGAGCAAAGAATTGTCTACCTTATCACCCTCGATATTTTCCAGACTCAAAATGGGCGGCATGTGCTTCTGCTTGTTGAGCAGCAGACCCTTTTCATTCACTTCCCGATTCAGGTGAATAGCCAATTGAGGGATTCTTAGCAACACTTTATCTGCTCTGAAGGGTTGTACGGTAAGCTTACCACCATCCCTGACGATCACTCTTCCAGCAAGAGAAAGATCTCGATCCATCCAACTTGCCAGTAAGGGACCCCCATAGACTTCAACTCCCAACTGGATATAACCGCTATTGCTATATTGTGGATGAGGTTTCAGGTGCAGACCTGGCGAATCGGTGTGAGCACCAATTAAACGTACCCCGGACTGAGTCCCATTTCCCATTATCCAGGACGCTAAAGCTGATTCTCCACGAATAACATAGTATTTCCCGCCTTTAGTCAGCTGCCAATCTTTACCTTCGTCAAGTTTTTCAAAATCCTGGCTTATTAATTTTTCTTCTGCGGCAATAACAGCGTGATATGCAGTCACACTCTGGTCCAGATATTTCATGAGGTCTGATACAATTGACTTGGGCATGGTTTATCCTTTATTAGGGTGAAAAAGAATTCATCTTCGTTTAAAATACTTTCCCGGCAATTGTTGAACAAGTCCCTTCATTTCCATATGAAGTAGGGTTCCGAGAAGTGCGAAAGTTGTCTGTCCAGTGCTGCTTGCCAGGTCGTCAATATATACGGCTTCAACATTAGAGAGTTGTTCCAGCAGCTTTGCTTCTTTTGGGTCCGCAGCAATACTTAATTCCTGCTGTCCTGCAGAATTCCCCAATCGATATTTATCACCAAGTTCTTCTAAAATATCATCCACACTCTCAACCAACTTGGCACCTTGACGGATAAGATGATGTGTCCCGCGACTCTGTCGACTTGTTATCATACCTGGTACTGCAAAAACTTCCCGGTTTTGATCCAGTGCAAAATAGGCTGTAATAAGTGATCCACTTTGCTCAGCAGCTTCAATCACCAGAGTACCGCCGGAAAGACCTGAAATGATCCGATTACGACGTGGAAAATTGCTAGCATCTGGTTTTGTGCCCATGAGAAATTCAGAAACCAGAAGTCCCTCACCAGCGATGTCCTTATAAAGTTGACGATTCTCAGCTGGATATACTCTGTCGACACCATTGCCAAGAACCGCAATTGTGTTTCCTGCGGCGCGCAGACTATTCCGATGCACGATGCTATCTACTCCTTTTGCAGCACCCGAAACCAGTGTATATCCTCGTTCAGCCAGTTTGTAAGCAAAATTAGCCGCCACTTCTTTTCCATATGCGGTAGGGGTTCTGGTACCAACAATACCAATGCACTTTTCCTTCAGGAGTTGGATATTCCCCCGACAAAACAATGCAACTGGTGGATGATATATCTCTTTCAACATGGGTGGATAGGCTTCATCCCAGATAGTGATTAATTCAATACCAAATTTCTCAACGAGCTTTGTTTGACCCCTCAATAATTCCTCATCCAGAGGTGCCAGAATGGCCCGGGCAGTCTTGCCCTTGATGCCTGGTATTTGCATTAATTCTTGTGGATTTGCGGAAAATATATTCTCCAGGGATCCAAATTTATGATAAAGGTCCAGCGTTTTTCTGGGACCCACACCTGGAATATTGAGAATTCGAATTATGTTTTTGAAATATTTATTCACGGATGCTCAGTGCCAGAGCTTTAATGAGGTTTTCTATCCCTTCTCCACTAACTGATGAGATGGGAAACAAGTCGATAGGTTCAAATGTTGACATTTTTGGAACTCCTGCTATAGAATCCATTTTTGTGACAGCTAAAAGTCGTTTACGTTTAAGCAGGTCCGGACTAAACTTCTTCACCTCTTCGAAAAGCAGACGATAAGATTCTGATGGTTCTTCGTCATTGGCATCTACTAAAAACAGCAACACACTGCAGCGCTCAACATGTTTCAAAAACTGGGTTCCCAGTCCTTTGCCTTCGTGTGCTCCTTCTATAAGCCCTGGAATATCAGCCATTACAAAACTGGTATAATCACCTGATTTGACGATTCCCAGATTAGGTGTAAGCGTGGTAAAGGGATAGTCAGCGATTTTTGGTTTTGCTCGGGAAACACGAGACAACAAGGTTGATTTACCGGCATTTGGAAATCCAACCAGACCAACATCTGCCAAAACTTTCAACTCAAGCTCCAGCTCCCGTTCCTGGCCTGCCTTGCCATAATCGAATTCTCTGGGCGCTTGGTGTGTCGCACTGACAAACATAGCATTCCCACGACCACCCCAGCCTCCCCTGGCTCCAATAATTGATTCGCCATCATTTTGCAGATCTGCTAATATTTCAGAATTTGATCGGTCCTTTATAACGGTGCCTGCTGGCACTTTAACGATTATATCCGCACCGTTTTTCCCATGTCGGAGACTCCCCTCACCATGGCTCCCACGATTGGCTTTATATATCCGATGATAGCGAATATCCTGTAGAGTATGTAATTGGATATCCACATTGAAAATTACGCTCCCCCCATCTCCGCCGTTTCCGCCTGAAGGTCCCCCTTTGGGCACAAATTTTTCGCGGCGAAATGCTACACAGCCATCCCCACCCTTACCGGCAACAACTTTGATTGTAACATAATCGACAAATCTCATGAGCAGCCTTAGCTATATCGCTGTGCGAGTTCATCCATACGGCGTTTGAAATAGGAAAGGAATGAGCGGTCGGTAATTCCCATATCACTCATCAGGATATCTGCTACTTCCTCATAGTCCAGAGCACAAAGAATAGAAACCCCTTCAGATTGTTCCCATCCATCACTTACAGTGACATAGTTCATCATCTGCTCCAGTGCAAGGGGTAGATCTGAAAGCAGGAGAAATTTGGCCGCCTCACTATGTTGGATTTGTTTCTGATCCCAATAATCCCTTAATATGATCTCAATTTCATTTTTTAATATGGAGTGGAGTTCTGATTGCGCTCTCTGAATGGCATTATCCAGCCCCCCTGTCTCATTTTTTTCTAGATGAATCACAATAAAAATAGTGTCCCGGGCAGCTTTTTGAGTCCCTACCCACTCAGGTTTATTGGTTTCAGTCACACTGGGGAGTACATAACTCGACTTATTTGAGGCACAATTGACAATGAGAAGGGTGCTCATGAGAGCAAAGTACAATCGCCATGTATAATTCATGCTAATTCCTGTGTATTTCTAGAAACGATCTCGGCTATTTCACCTGATTTGATCAGGTTGCTAATATATTCTATATGTGCACTTAAAGGTCCATCGCTTATGAGATATGGAACTTCCATTCGGATGAGCTGATAGATATCCTCACTATTCACCGCCAAATTGTATTTTGGGTTCAAATCTTTTGCCTGTGCGGCGCACATCAATTCAATTGCAATCACATCACTTGCATTGCGAATAATTTGCATTAATTGATGTCCAGCAATGGGTGCCATGCTAACGTGATCTTCTTGATTGGCAGATGTTGGGATACTATCAACCGAGGCCGGATGGGCCAGACTTTTATTCTCGCTGGTTAATGCTGCGGCTGTTACGTGGGCTATCATAAAGCCCGAATTTAGACCTGACTCCTGCATAAGAAACATGGGTAGATTGCTCTGAGATGTTTCCTGAAAAGCAGCGATTCTGCGCTCACTCATGGATGTCACATCAGCCAGAGCGATAGCTAGATAATCTAAAATATGAGCAACTGGTGCCGCATGAAAGTTGCCTCCTGAAATAATGATATTCTCTTCGACAAGTGTTACTGGATTATCTGTGCTACTATTTGCTTCCCGAATTAGAACATTTTCTGCATGCAACATCAATTCATAGAGTGATCCATGGACCTGGGGCATACAGCGCAGACTATAAAAATCCTGAACACGATCACAATGGATATGGGCTGCCAGAAATCCACTGTTTCGCATCAAATGGGTCAGCAACTTTCCAACATAAATCTGACCCCGTTGATTTCTAGCTTGCTGTATTTCAGCTCTAAAAGCAGTATCCGTGCCCAACATAACTTCCGTGCTAAAAGCGCCAGCAGCATTGACGGTATAAAATAGATCATTTATTTTAAGAAGAGCTTGGATAGCCGAACTGGTACTTACCTGAGTGCCATTAATGAGGGATAGACCCTCTTTTTCCTTGAGACTGATCTTTTTCAAACCATTGCTTTCCAAAACAAGGGCTGCGGACTGAATCTCGCCAGTTTTGCTTAAAAACGCTCCCTCCCCAATTAAAGGTAATGCCAGGTCTGCCAGAGGTGCCAGATCGCCACTTGCACCAACACTTCCACGCTCGCGAATTGCAGGTAAAAGCCCCTGATTATAAAATGAAATCAAAGCCTCAATAACCACAAGACGAATGCCTGAATAGCCTCGCAACAAACTATTGATCTTTAATAACAGAATAAGTCTTACCATTTTTCTTGGTAAATACGCTCCAGTTCCCGCCGCATGGCTACGCAATAAATTGATCTGGAGTTGATCCAATTTATCCTTAGATATTCGCTGATTTGCCATCCGGCCAAAGCCTGTGTTGACCCCGTATACTGTATTTTTTGTGGATAGAACATGTTCCACAACTGCCCTTGATTGATTCACCAGCGCTACAGCTTCCTTCGTGATACTTAGCCTGGTGGGTGCGGCCAACTCTTTTTGGATGCTGTTAAGGGTTAATGAGTTTCCATCCAGATGCATTACGAACTTTCGTTAATCTGATTTCGTCCCAGACATACCGTGGGATTTATACCAATTCCGGACAGCCTCTACCAGTTCTTTTTCTGATCTGGCGGGAACATGTGGAATGGGTGTGGAATTACGAAAATAATCACCATAGCGTTTTGTAAAGATTCTATCATCCAAAGATATGATGGCACCGAAATCTGTAGTGCTGCGAATGAGTCGACCCACGCCCTGTTTGTATTTTATGGCAGCTTCAGGAACGCTATAGCCCATAAAATCGTTTTCACCAGCGGCTTTCAATGCGTTGCTATTCGCTCTTACTATGGGATCAGATGGTACTGAGAAAGGTAATTTGGCGATAACTAAAAGCTGTAAGGCATCACCGGGGAGATCAACCCCTTGCCAGAAACTATCTGTAGCCAGTAATATGCTTCCCGGATACTTCCGAAATTGATTGATCAGATCCATTCTGGAAACGCGGTTTGATTGAACAAGTAGACGGCGTCCAGATCCTTTTATCTGATCTTCCAGCTCCTCCTGCCAATTCAGCAGCATGGTGTAACTGGTGAACAAAATCATGGTACCTACTGGATGGGTATCCCAGATCTTCTCCAGTAGAAAAAGAACTTCGATAGTGTAATTCTCTGCATTCTGAGGACCCAGAAAGGTGGGAACGAATATTCTGGCCTGATCCTCATAATAAAAGGGAGACGGATAAGTCTTAAGCTGGAGGCGATCATGGCCTCGCAATCCCAGTCGGTGCTGTATATAGTTAAAACTGCCATCGACGGTTAATGTCCCTGACGTGAGGATAACCGATGCCAGATCTTCATAGACGCGGGTTTGCAGCTGCTTGCCAATTTCAAGGGGAACCTGAACAAACTTGACGGCAATTATTTCACTCTTTGGCATGATCTCGAACCAGTAGATTAACTCTGGATCGTCAGCACTCGCCTGTTTATCCATGACTTCCAGGGTATATGTTACTGTTTCGCGCCAGGATTGGATTCTCGAGCTTATCTCTGTCAAACCAGGTAGTTTATCATCATCAAGCTCATCAAGCGCTTTTTCGACATCCAATACCCGTTTTGAAATGCTGGTCAAATCCGTAACCAAAGTGTACCAGAGACCTCGTACTGCGGCAAACACATCTTTCTCATTGGTGCAGAGTTCTTTGTAAGTAAAGGGTGCCCTCTGGATCTCTCTCTCGCGTGTGGCTTTAAAGTCTGTAAAAAATGAAAGAAGCGTTTTATTCAGCTCAACAACATCGGTTTCGAGTTGGTCAAGGTTGCTGGTGATCCCCTGTTTCTGCTTCTCATCGAGAGGAACCATGAGATGCTTTAGCTCAATGCATAAACCACTTTTATTGCGTCCTCTGAAGTACAATTGATCCATCATAATACGCATGCTCTTGTATGAAAATTCCGCAGCAAAAAATTGGTAAGCTGTCTTTTCCAAAAGATGGGCTTCATCTACGACGAGACGTTGATATTTAGGCAATATTGCATGATCCATTGCCGCATCAGCCAAGAGCAGTGAGTGATTCACAACTACCAGGTCTGCTTTGGACGACTCCTGACGCAATTTCCCCAGATAACAAAAGTCATTATGGGCACACGCGTTGGTAGTACAAAAACCTGGTTCGCTGTTTAGTTTGGACCAGACCAGCGCGTTACCTGTTG
The DNA here is from genome assembly GCA_013202895.1 of bacterium. Taxonomy (GTDB): domain Bacteria; phylum Fidelibacterota; class UBA8477; order UBA8477; family JABMPR01; genus JABMPR01. The sequence goes on from JABMPR010000004.1 coordinate 7,890, forward strand.
TATTAAAACCGTTATGTTCATCAATATCTCCGGTGGGGGTTTCATGAGCCCAGATAACCAAGGTTTGGAGTGCTTCTTTTTCGCGACGACTAAATCGCCAGCTAATATCCCTTAAGCCTCTCTGCCACTTGGTCTTACAAAGATAATTGTTCCGGCCCTTTAAGAGTAATGCCCGCAGAGGAAGTCCCAGCTTTTCCTGGACAAAAGGTATTTCTTTGTGGAAGAGCTGATCCTGGAGATTTTTTGTATTGCAGCTTATGAAAATTGGCTCGTCTTCATTCAATTCATGGCGAATTAAAATAGAAGGAATTGAGTACGCCAGACTCTTGCCTACACCGGTTCCAGCTTCTGCCATCAGAAACTCATCATTTCGCATAGCATACTGTATATCATGAGCCATGACTACCTGGGTTTCCCTTAGCTCAAAGCCATCCAACTTTTGTGAGAGCAAACCATCTGAAGAAAATATTTGATCAAGATCAGGATATTCAGCTTGAGTGGCGTAATGACGAATATTTGGTTTTTGAGGTATGGCAATCCGAGGATATTCCTCAAGCTCACCAAGGCTGCGTCCAGAGACTGTCCAATCCAGCATTGAACGATAAAGCTCTTCATTAGGCAGGTTTGTTCCCTGGGTTATGTTTGCAAGAACTTCAAGTACTTCAGGTGTTACACGATGCATTTCAGAAAGCAGTATCAACAGAATATCAGCAACCAGATCTGCATCGTAATCAGCCCGATGCGCCCCTTCTTTGGATAGACCATAGAATTCAGCCACCGTTCCCAACTTATGATTGATGATATCATAGCGAACGGTTCGAACCAGGCTCAGTGTATCCAACAATTGATTACGCAGCGGTATCCCATCAATGTCTTCTCGTTTGGTATTGAGGAAATTGTGATCAAAATGAATATTATGTGCCACAAGTGGGTGATTCCCAAGAAAGTCATAAAGATCATCCACGACTTCCTCAAATGTGGGGGCATCCTGAACCATTTCATTGGTAATACCAGTTAACTTTCGAATAAAATCCGGAATACGAACGGGTGGTTTGATAAATTGTTGATAGTGTTCTGTGGCAACCCCATCAACTACTTTTACCGCTCCAAATTCAATGACGAAATCTGTTTTGGAATCAAGACCCGTTGTCTCAAGGTCAAAAGACACAAAGGTCCCCAGACCTATGCCTTGTAAATATTCTGCGAAACTCATGGCCGTGCCCGGTTTACACTAAAGTGTGAGCTGAAGATCAATATTATTCTGCTTTCCTAATTGTATGTGACTTACACACCGGCGAATGCCCGGGTCACATCCAGAAGAATTTTGGGTTTCTCTTTTGCAACAGTGATAAATATTTTCAAAAGTGTGCGATCAGCTTCTGGGACTTTTGAAAGATTCCCAGCGATTTTATTCAGTTGATCATCAGTTATATCTTCAATGCTTTGTGAGATGCGATGCAGGGCTTCATGATTTTTGCCACCAGCTTTTCGCCAGCGTTTAGGATATTCTGTAAGACCTTTCACGGTGACATTCCCAGCATTAATTGCATCCACTGTAACTTCTCCAGCAATTTTCCCAGCATGCATTCCTGAAATGATACCACCACCAGAGACCGGATTCACCATCCGAGCTGCATCACCAGTGAGAACAATGCCATTACCTGTAATTTGTTTCAATGTCTGGGCAATGGGAACCCCTCCACAAACACTGGTGAGCAGAGTTGCCTTTGGATAATGCTCCCTTAAAAAATTATGAATAAGATCGTGTGAGTTATAATCTTTTGCAAGAGTACCAAGCACACCCAAACCAATATTCGCCATTCGATTGCCTTTGGGGAAAACCCATAGGTATCCACCAGGAGCCCAATTTTTACCTATATAAAAATCAATCATCTCCTGATCAATATCAACGTTACCTACAGATGCCTGGTAGCAAGATTCTATGTCGTGTAGTTTTGTAGCAGTACGCAGCCCTGCCATGCGGCCGATTCGGGATTCAACACCGTCAGCAGCTATCACTATTTTTGATGTCAATTGGCGGTTCTCACCCATGTATTGATATTTAACACCTTTAACCGTGTCATCCTCAATGATCAAGTCATCCACATAGGCTCTGGTCTGTATCTCCGCTCCAGCTTGTCCTGCCATATTTGCCAAATCATAATCGAATATTCGTCGGTGCAGGATATATCCAGCTGCAGATGATTGAAAATCAATTATGGTATTATTCGGTGAACGCATCCGGATTTTTGAAATCGAGGCGGCGATCCAGAGCGGGTCAGGTTCCATAAATTGTTTTAAGCCAGCTTCACTGACGGCTTCTCCGCAGCGTACCGGATAGCCGATGTCTCTATCCTTCTCCAGGATAATAGTTTTGGCACCCTTTAGAGCAGCTGATTTTGCTGCCATAGCACCTGCCGGACCACCTCCTACGACAATAACATCATAATCAGTCACTGGGAACTTCCTCTGCAAGGTCAGAAGTCAATACATCAATCGGGCAGACCCAGATGCATATATCGCAATCAATGCATTTATCATGTATTATGGAAATGTCAGCCTCGCGTAATTCAATAGCATCAACTGGGCACACAGCTACGCAAGTCCCACAAAAATCACACCGATTGTCTTGTACCAGGATCATGGTGAACCCCTTAAATTATTTATAGACCTGGTAAATGGATTTGCAGATCTCTCAAGTGCCATCAAATATTTAGCAGCCATTGAAAATAGGAAATGATATAGTATTCTAAATGATTATTATGAATCTCCACCAATTTTTCAAAAATATTCTTTACAGTCACAGAAATCTTGTCTTTTTTACTTTAATACATACCTAATGGCTGCAAAAGATAATTGGTCTCTGGGCAATAATCACGAGCCATAATTTAGATTGTGTGAGGGATAGTTGACGATTGGTTTCTATCTCGGTAAGGAGTATAGAGTATAAGATTTACTTGTACAAGTGCTAATTTGTAATATGGCTGAAACATGGAGAAAATCTGGATTGTCCTCATGTTTCAACCACAAATTGCAAAGTGGATTTTTATCCAGCAGCCATAAGAAATACGTCATCAATAACATGTACAACACCATTCACAGCATCAATAGTAGCTAATATTTTGCTCCCATTTACAAAGGTACCTTCTTCTGTAACTTTTACATCAACATAATGTCCAGTTGCCATGTAAAGCTGCATTCCATCTTTGAGCCCATCCCCCATAAAAGTACCGGGTGAGGCATGAGAGGTAATGATGGCAGCCAGCTTGGATTTGTTCTCAGGTTTGAGCAATTCGTCTAAAGTTCCTGCCGGTAACTTATCAAAGGCCGCGTTGGTAGGAGCAAATACTGTCAGGGGTCCGGCACCAACCAGTACATTTTCTAATTGAGTAGCGACCACACCAGCAACCAGGGTAGTATGATCTGGACTTCCAAGTGCGATTTGTAAGATATTTGGATCAGACACATTATCAACTACTCCTGCCTGGTTATGATCTTTAGCAAATTGTTCAGCTTTTGCATTTGCTGTCTCTTCACCAGATGAACAGGCCATGCATGCTATCATTATCAGACTTGCTGAGACGATGATTATTAGAGTTTTCATTTGTTACCTCGTGGTTTTTATTAACTGTTTTAAATATCTGCAAATTTATCCATTATGATCTCCCCTATTTATTTCATCTATCGGGAAGGCCTAATCTTCTACTTTAGAAAATATGGAATTACAGAATCCCGCTGGAGCTCAGAAAGCGTTTTAGTAAAGAATATATCAACAATCTCACTTTTGGCCTTTTTCCAACCCGTATGAACGGGGCAGGGATTTTCATCAGAGCACTCCTTTAGACCAATTACACATCTATCGAAGATTTCGCTTTCCCCAAATGCTTTAATAATCTCAGCCAAAGTCAATTCATCAGCCTTTTTAGCCAGAATAATTCCCCCTTTTGGACCTGTGCTGGATCTAATAATGCCCACAGAAATTAGAATATGTGCAACTTTTGCCAATTGGTAATATGAAATCTCCAGCTCTTTGGCAATAACCTTGATTCGTAAATACCCGGTCAAAGGTTGTCTTTCCAAAAGAAAGAAAATCAATCGTATTGCATATTCAGATGAGCGCGATAATATCATTAGGATTAAGCTCTAAAAATCTTTCTTTAAGAATGCCCTGAAACCCAGCCAAACAGGTGCGGCACACCATATTCCAAGAGTCAGCAAGGCTATAACAGTACCAATATGATTACCATAGAATTTTGTAAATAGTGCGCCTGTGTAACCCATCAAGGCAGCAATATCAAACTGAAGTAGGATTAATATTCGTCCAAGATCAATGGGATTCAACATTGAGAGTATCAGGGTCAGTTTTTCGAGAGGATATTCTTCCAGAGCAAAAAGAATGAACATGATGATACCATCATATAAAATGGCTAATAGCAGCCAGAGCACAATAGCCACGCCGATGCCCTTGACTCGTTGCTCATAGTGCACAGCGATGAGAAAAGCTATCCCTGTAAAAACACAGGTCAGAGAAGTCCCAGCTAACAATAGAATCCAATATGCGCCACCTAAAAAACCAGCATGGTATATAAAGGGGACACCCACTCCCACAAGAAATACAGCCGATAATGGTAATGATAAACCCAGATAGAGACCTAAAAACAAAGCTGCCCGACTAATGGGTTGAGATAATAGAAGCTCTATAAATTCACGCGAATTATAGAAGAACATCGTCCCAAAAACGATACTCACCAACGGAATTACAAAAAGCACGATATTCATAAGGCTGAGCGAGACTTGATCGGAATCACCGCCAAATCGAAACAATCCGTCTGTCAGGACGAAAAAAACGGCGGTATAGACCAAAACCCATTTCCCCCTGAGAAGATCGTGAAGTTGATATTTAATTATCTTTAATAGTGTATTCATTTTTTCAAGACATTAACTTGGCCATAGCCCGTTCGAGATTTTTTTCACCGGTCTGTTTTATCAAAACGTCCACAGGTCCATCAAAAAAGATTTTTCCATCGAGAAGGTATAGGATAGTGTCGGCCAACTCTTGAATTTCGCTCATGATATGAGATGTAATTACAATGGTCTTGCCTTGTTCCTTTTCAGATAAGATCCTGTCTTTTAAAGAACTGCTGGATATGGGATCCAACCCTGCCGTTGGTTCATCCAGGATGAGCAGGTCAGGATTAAACATAAAGGAAACGACAGCGTTCACCTTCTGACGCGTACCTCCAGACAGGGTCTTTAGGGGCTTATCCATTTCATCATCCAGATGAAAATATTGAATCAACTCGGTGGCTTGTGTGGGTGAGCCCTGTCGCAAATCGGAGATCATAGTAATCACTTCCCTGGCGCTGAGATTCTCTGGAAAGCGGGCGATCTGGGACATATATCCAATCTGTGCTCGATAATTCCAGTCAGCGGTCAGTTGGTAGTCATTGATTCTAATCGTTCCAGCTTCATATTGATCCAGCCCCAGGAGGCACTTGATAAGGGTGGTTTTACCAGACCCATTATGACCGACGATGGCCGTGATTTTATTAGCAAGAATACTGGCATCCAGACTTTTGAGAACCTCATGGGTACCAAAGCGCTTTGCTAATCCAGATATTTCGATCATGAATTTAATCTCATCCGCGGCTGTTCATCAATGAGCGTTGCCGGTGTAAGTATGGGAATGTAGCTCTCTGCCAGATCAAGTAATTCAACAAATATACTGCGCATAAGCATAAGCGCTGGTTCGTTCCGCTCAATCATTAATGAGAATAATTTTACTGGACGAAAAGGTACGTCTCCAATCCCATCTTTGTCCAGATCGTACCCTCTGTAGCGACTCCAGTAGTTTTGATTAAACGAATTAAAATTTTGACGACTATTTGTAGCTATATCAAAAGTGTTTGATATAAAATTATTTCCTGTAAAAATATTGTCCATGGAATTTGCCATGATTTTCACTGCCCAGCCATTACTCACAAAATCGTTCCCTTCAATCTGAACGCGATTACTTGCCTCAGAGTAAAGACCTATTGTATTTTTGCTGAACCTGTTATTGATAAGGGTACTATCGTAAATATCCTTTAAGAGGAGACCGTAGGCAGCACTCCCCCAGTTATCTGCAAAAAGATTATCCCGCATATCCACATGGCGAGAATACATGACTGCAACACCGGCTCCGTTATTATAGAACTGATTATCATGATATTGATTGTGGTTCGAAAACATAAAATGAAGACCATAGCGCAGATTTTCCGAGCTCTTATTGTCCATCACTTCACAATTCTCAACAAACTCCAGATAAATCCCATCCCGATGACCGGATATGTGGTTCCCCATAATTATGATTTCCTTACAGTACCACAGATGAATTGCATTCCCTGATCGGGATTCCGTTTTGGCATCACCGCGAATAATGTTGTTCTCAATCAGACAATGACTCGATTTTGAAATATAAATCGCAAAATAATTGTCCAGGAATGTGCAATTCCTGATGGCCCCAAAATGGGCTTCTTCAAAAAGAACGGCCGCATTCTCATCAAGATGGCTGAGACCGGATCCGATAAAGGTGAAACCCTCAATAGTAACACTATCTGCCACAACACGAAGAATCTCACCGATTTGTCCACCATCAATTATCGGTTGTCCAATGCCTATAAGCGTAAGTTTATGAGAAATTGACAGGTTTCTTTCCAGGAAAGTCCCTTCATGAACAATGAGTGTATCTCCTGATTTTGTCTTTGATATTCCCTCTGAAACTGTCCCTAGGGAATATTGTGAGCCAACGTGAACACTATTTCCATACAGATTGGAAAATCCGATTATTATCAGCGCTATGGCGGCAGTTACCCGCATTATTTCAACCAGGAGTTCTCTACAAAATTAAGGGTTTGTTCCCAGGTTATAATTTCTCCAAAATACAACTTGGCTACGTTGGACGCGGTCTCCTGCTTTCGAAAGGCGGAAAGATTTAAGCCCATTGGACTTTTCAATTTTTTGGCCTGAACAAAAATCAATTCATCTAGGGGATACAGATTTCCCGCATCTTCAAAGTCCGTAACATACAAGCCGTGAATCTTCTCTGGTACCACTTCTTCCTTAAGCACAAAACCAGCGAGGCATTCAATAGAATCAAATTTGTAAGTTTTCCCCTTTTTTGTGAGAAGTTCCGAGCCATAATGCTCATCAATGATAGTCATGCGACAATAACTGCATCCATCCTGTCCGTAATCTATTGCTTGAACTGATGGCTCGCAGGAATAAACAAATAGAACGCAGGTAAGCGGTCGCAGGGATAGTAAGTATTTTTTCAGGATGCTCTATTTTCCCGCCAGTTTATAAAAGCTGTTACATAGCCTAATAGTACAGAGCAAAAAGCCAATATTCCACCCCCAGAAGGCAGGGATGTTGTAACAAAATTCAGCATGGTTTTTGTACCAAACAAAGGGGGTTGATAAGTCATGCCCTCGATTTGGATGGCCGCATGTTCTGTATCCAGATTATGCCCAAAATCATAATTCCAGAAATAAAAATCTATGAGACCTGCAATTGCCAGGGCGCTGAAAAGTGCTAACCACACATAGAGCATCCTCTGGCCGCCTTTCCAGGCCACTGCAAGCCCTGATAGTATCAAGAATCCAACAATGCCTGGCATGTATTTCAGCTCGGGAATCGACTCTGGGACGATCTCCTGCATACCGATATAATGATTAACCAAATTAAGATTTTTTAAGTCATTTTTGTGTTGGCCGTCCACCGTGTTGATTCGGATATAAATACCCAATCCTTCAGGGTATTGAGGAGCCGCAACTGTGATTGACCACAGTGGAAAAAAATATGTCCCAACCAAAAGTAAAGCACCAATCGCTAAAATCCATCTGGAGCGACTATTCATTTCATCCCCTGAAATCTATAGAAAGCTGGGGACGATTTGTCCCCAGCTTATTCTATTAGTAACTATTAATTGAATTTTATCGGAACCTTGGAACCCTTTGGTGAAACCCTTACGTAACCCTGCATCTCCTGATGAAGTGCTGAACAGAAATCGGTACAGTAGAATGGAAATACACCAATCTTTTTCGGTTCCCAACGGAGGGTATTCGTGGCGCCCGGCATGATTAAGAGCTCAGAATTTTGGGCTCCCTGCATTGCAAAGCCATGAGGAATATCCCAATCCTGTTCAAGATTGGTCACGTGAAAGTAAACCACATCCCCCAGCTTGACTCCTTCAATATTATCCGGTTTGAAATGTGTACGGATGGTAGTCATATATACATGAACTTCATTTCCGTCACGTTCAACGCGAGCTTCTTTTTCGCTTACAGCCCTGTATGGATGTTCATTACTCTCAAGTTCATAGATCTTGGTCGTATTTGGATGAACCAGGTTAGCTGGAATCCCTTGTGCGTAATGAGGTTCTCCTACGGTTGGGAAATCCAACAGCAGCTTCATCTTATCACCGGAGATATCAATGAGCTGAGCCGCATGTGTTAGCTCGGGTCCCGTGGAGAGATAGCGATCCTTGGTCATTTTGTTCAAACCAACAAGGTATTTACCCCAGGGTTTGCGACTATCCCCGCCAGGAATCATTAAGTGTCCCAGTGAGTAGTAGGTCGGAATTCGATCAACCACTTCCCAGGTACCCAATTTCCATTTGACAACTTCGGAGGTAATGAAGGCAGATGTATAGGCATATCCTTTACCATCAAACTCTGTGTGCAGTGGGCCTAGACCAACATTGGTAACCTCGCCAGCGATGGTTGCATCATAATCCAGTATGGGAATACCGCCTGCATCACCAATAAATTTCTGTTCTTCAATCGCTTTGAGCATTTTTGAAAAGGAGTGAACAGAAACAACTGCAGCCAGCTTTCCTCCACCAACGATGTACTCACCGCTTGGGTCAACATCTACGCCATGGGGTGATTTTGGTGTTGGCATATAATAGATTAGCTCAGGACAATCAGCAGGATCGAGAAAGGTGACTGTCTTTTTTAGCTCGGAAACTGAGGAATGGGTTCTGTGATCCATATGATTCCGGTAATACTCACCAGGTCTGGTCTTGCCCTTGCCCTCAGCCAGGTACTTTTCAGCCATTTTCCAATTTACAGCTGCAATAAAGTCCTTGTCATTCTTGGATGCGTTTACTTCTAGCAGTGTATTGGCTTGTTCTGTGTTATAGCAAGTAAAAAAGGCCCAGCCATGTGAAGGACCCTTGCCTGCGTGAGACAGATCATAGTCATATCCAGGTACAAGGATTTGAAATGAAATGTCCATATTACCATCATCTGGATCCACCTTGATAAATGTCAAGGTACCATGAAAGTTTTCCTTATAAGTGTCAATGGAGACATCTCTCTGAGGGATGGGTACGCTAAAGCGAGTGGAAGCAATCACATATTCAGTATTTTGTGTGATGAAAGGTGACCCGTGGTTTCCACCAGAGTTTGGGATCTCGATTATTTCAGCCGTCTCAAAGGTCTTTAAATCAATACGAGCAACACGCGTGGTGTTGTTGGCATTAATAAAGAGCCAGCGACCATCAGGTACACCGTCTGTCTGTGAAAGTTCAGGATGATGAGCATCATCCCAGGGAATATGACCAAAAGTAGTTTTAAGCATATCTTTGGTCTCTTCCGTAAAACCATATCCATTCTCAGGATTTACTGAAAAGACGGGGATTTGTCTGAAAAGACGCCCAGATGGCAAACCATAGACACCAACTTGACCACTAAAACCACCTGAGGTAAAGGCGTAAAACTCATCATAGTCACCTGGGGCGACATAGACGGCTAAAGCAGCATCACTTGAACCGAGAATTGGCTTTTCTTTTTGAGCACATTCTGAAATGAATAAAAAAGTTGCCATCACTATGATTAGACCGACTATTCTTATCACCGTTTTGTTCATACGTTTTCCTCCTACGCATTGATTAACATCCCTTCGAACACGGGAATTATTACTGGGTTCTTAAATATTCCAAAATTGCTCTGGCATCATCCTGGGTGACATTTTGGAATGTCATAGGTACGTAAAATTCAGCTAGCATCGCTTTCACTTCAGGATGCTTTTTCACCATTTCATCTGGATTTAAAATCATATTCATGATAAATGAGGGTGATCGGCGTGTTGTGACACCACCAAGAGGTGGTCCCACTAAGCGCTCATCTAATTTATGACATGCAATGCACTTAAGTCCGAAGACCTCGTTGCCTTTGTCTGCCAGCTCCTGATCGAGTGCTTCCAGGGTAAAGGCAGCAATGGGACCGATTCCATTTTTAACCTGTTCCTCAGTTACACCATCTGGATTTACTGCTGGTGCTGGTGCTTGTTCAGTTTTTGCTTGATCCCCACCTCCACAGTTGATTAGAAAAAATGATACAAACAACAGAATACACAATTTTTTAATCATTGATCATTACTCCTGTAACATTGTTTGGTTGAATTAGTATTATTTTGCCCTTTTAATTGGCGTCGAATAATCGTTAAAACAAGATCCATTTTATTGTATTAAGCTATTTATGACCTCACGCGCTTAAATTGCTTACGGAGTGGTCAATTGGCAACTACAATATTGCACCAATTAAACATTTTAAATCAATTAATATAACAAAATAACAGATTGTATTTATTGTCTTTATATTGACAATAAGTCAATCTTAGAAATGGAATAAGAATATACACTTTAACTAATATATAAGTCACTTTTTAGGGCTAAAGAATGCGTGATCATTTAAACCACTCATCCAATTTGGGAATCTAATTTAAGGTTAAAACAGCGAGCTATTTTGTTGGCCGGAAACGATAAACTTTACATAATAACTGTAGCGCTCTGGAACCAAAATATTACATAAAACCAAGGCTGTTGAGCAGAACCAATGTAATTAGAATGGGGGCGACAAATTTGAGAAATATGAACCAGACTCTTTCGAACCAGGGATAATTGTCAAATAGTTGTTCAGCACCCTCTTTTACAGCAGCTCTTACAGCAGTGGTTGACCAAATCCAACCAACAAATATTGCTATCATCAGACCACCAAATGGCAGCAGGATATTGGATGCCAGGAAATCAACGATGTCGAAAAATGTTTTGTCAAATATTTTTACGTCAGCCATGAGATTGAATGACAGAGCTGAGGGCACACCTATAAGAAATATTGTTCCCCCAAAAATTAACACTGCTCCTTTCCTATCCCAACCCCTCTCATCCACAAAATAGGCAACTACTACCTCCAAAAGTGAGATCCCCGAGGTCAAGGCTGCAATCGCCAGTAACAGAAAAAACAGAAATGAAAAATACACTCCCCCTGTCATCGATGCAAAAACCGCAGGCAGGGTCTGGAAAATCAGTCCAGGACCCGCAGCGGGATCTAGTCCGGAGGCAAAAACTGCTGTGAATATGGCAACTCCTGCCATGAGTGCAATCAAGGTATCTAAAAACACGATCTGGGCTGAAGCACTCACAACATTATCTCGTTTACCCATATAACTTCCATAGGTAAGCATAGCTCCCATACCTAAACTCAAAGTGAAAAAAGCGTGCCCGAGAGCGATCAGTATGGCTTGTCCAGTAATTTTGCTCCAATCTGGAACCCACAGAAATGCTAAGCCTTTTGATGCCCCGTCTAATGTGACTCCTCTTATCATAAGAATAACCAAAATGCTTACTAAGACGGGCATCATGATCTTGCTGGAGCGTTCGATACCGCCCTCAACTCCTCGAATCACAATAAACATGGTAAGGGCAAAAAATATTGCATGATAACTTAGGCTCCAGGTTGGGCTGCCTGACAATTTTCCAAAAAGGACACCGGCCTCATCTGGACTTTGAAAATTTGATAATGATCCTCTCAGGGTTTCAACGACATAGCCAATTGTCCACCCACCGATGACGCTGTAAAATGATAAGATCATGAATCCGGCAACCACACCCAGGAATCCCACCGAAATCCAGAATTTGGAATGAGTTAGAGCAGCAAAAGCACCTACAGGATTTCTTTGGGTCGTCCGACCAATGAGGATTTCTGATATCAGGACTGGGAATCCAATGATGGCAATACAAACCAGATAGACAAAGATAAAGGCTGCGCCTCCATTTTCACCGGCGATGTAGGGAAATTTCCAGATATTACCCAGGCCTACTGCCGATCCTGCAGCGGCAAGAATAAATCCAAATCGTGATCCCCAGGCTTCTCTATTCGGTGTCATCAGTTTCTTCCGTTTCTTTTGGTTTGATGATATCGGTTTCAGGGAGTTCGCCCTCATCGATAGCATAATTTTGAAAGTCCCATAATTGGGCATCTACATACGCATCAAGGATGTTGAGAGTCCATATCAATGACATTAACCAGATTTTATCATTTCGTTCTCGGTGCAGGTTCTGATCAGATAAATTGGTCTGATAATTGTCTTCAGCCTTAACATATTCCATCC
>JABMPR010000068.1 GCA_013202895.1 bacterium
AGCTGTCATGGGGCTGTTCGAAAAGCGAAAGAATGGGATTCAAATGCTGATGGTTGTTACTATTGCGCGAATGCATGCCATACGTCATAAGAAATATCGTAAATGATCGATTTTCACTTTAGATGCAACTTCAATACATCTATTATCTTATCCATGTTTTTAGATCCCAACTCATGGAACGTTTTGAATCTAATGAGAGGAGCCCCATCTAGGGGCTCCTTATTAAGCGTGAAATGTTTGACAATTCTGCAATCCAACAGAATCATCAACAGAGTCTAGCGCAGGTAAATTAATTTACCAGTTTTAGTATACTTTCCGGCGTGCAAACGGACTAAATATAACCCTGCACTGACCAGCATTCCATTATCGTCTGTTCCATCCCACTGAAGTTGGTACCATCCTGGAACTTGTTGACGATCCACAAGTGTGATAACCTTATTTCCGTTAATAGCATAAACTACTAAGGATACATGCGATGGATCAGGAAGATCGTAGTTGATTGTTGTAGTTGGATTGAATGGATTTGGGTAATAAGCAAAATCGTACTTTAAAGGAAGAGATGGGGGAGGCGCATGTGGTACTCCTTTTACAGCTGTAACTTCGATTGAAGCGGTGTTGGAATAATCTGAAAGCAATTCAGTGAAATCCTCTGCCTTCACACGATAGTATATTGACGATCCAGTCCTTGATATCTCATAGCCTGTATCTGTCCAATAAGTATTCACTGTTGTAACGCGAAGAGTATATGGACCTCCACTTGACCCGGAACTATATACTTTATAAGCTGTCACATCCGGTTCAGTTGGGGCTGTCCAGGATAATTCTGGATTCTCATCTTCAAATTTCCAATTATCAACACGTAAATTTGTAGGGGCGCTCGTGGGTGCAATTGCAAAATGTGCATTTACTCTACCATAACCCATTTTATTATTGTAGCCCCCACCATAATAATAGGGTCCACTAGTAGCCCCAGTGCTGTAGGTGTAATAACCACTGTGAACATCTTCGGCAGTTCTGCAAATTACTTCGCGTACCTCAAAAGGTGTAAGTGATGGAAATTCTGACCGGACCAAAGCGGCTATGCCAGTGACAATGGCTACTGCTGCAGATGTTCCATCCAATGATTCATATGTGTCATCAATACCTGTAGTGTAGAGAGTGTCACCAGGTGCCACGACACCAGCAAATACTACATCTTCTTCAAAGATCATGTAGTCTTCGTCATAATCATATTCATCTGTAGATCCAACATTTAAGTTATCATAAAAACCAGCACCGTTTGGAGCATGAGCCTCTGTATCATCCCCATCCCCCGCTGGAACAATGGTTAGAGAATATTCTTCATTACCTCCAGAATCAAGTATTGTAAAGTCCTCTAATAGTGATCCATCGGGATAATACATCGGTAAACAAAAAATAAATCTTGCGTCCGCACCTGGGTACCAAGCTGGATAACTGTCCCGTTTCCACACAAAATAATTGGCAGCGCTTGCAAGTGTAGTAGTCCAATCATCTCCCTTTAAAATCATTATCCTAACACCCTTAGTTGCTCCCCAGCCACCAGCTACTCCGCTAATCCCTGTATCATTATTTGTCATAGCAGCAATTAATCCCGCCATATTTGTACCATGCCCATCGGAGTCAAAGACATTGTTTGAGTTATCAATAAAATTCCAACCATGGAAATCATCTATCCACAAGGGTGGCCAACCTTCATCGATATCATCATCATCTATGTTGTTCACGTCACTGGTATCCCAGACTACCCCATCGCTAAGCAAATCCTCGCCAGGGTTTACCCATATATTGCCAATCAAATCCTCATGCTGAATATCAACACCAGTATCAAATAGACCCACAATTACATTTGTTTCACCAGTGGAATAATCCCACGCCGATGAGGCATCGATGTCTGCATCAGAAACTTGTTCCAAGTACCATTGATCTCCATAATCATCATCATTAGGTGTGCCACATCTGATACCTTTCACATGTGGAAATGCAATATCGACAATTGACTCAGATTGATAGTCTTTTGTCACCAATATGGCATCCTCACCAGGATCCAGTAGCAAATTATAAAAATTGATGTTTGATAAATGCTCCTGAATGCTTGTATTCAGCACTGAATTTAACGAGTCGATCGTAGTAGAATCGACGCCATCATTGAATCGTACTGCAATTACTGTTTTGTGAACAGGATAATACTCGTCCTCCCAATCCTGATACCATTTTCCACTTATTTTTTCAAAAAGGTAGCCATCAATAGATGTTGTATCGATGCCCGCTAGTAGATTTGAAATTGAGAGACAAGCAAGAGTGATCACAAAAATATTAATTCTATTCATATCCCCTCCTAAATGGTTTTGTTTTAATTGTTAAGAATCAGTCTATCGTAGAATAGTAATTTTTTTGGAATAGACCCTTTGATCCACAATTAACCTAACTATGTAGACACCTGATGTTGCTGTTATACCTTTTGATACAGTACCATCCCATGTTGTGGAGTATATCCCTGCGTTGTGATGGCCACTGTTAAGCAAATACATCTCCTTCCCTTGAATATTTATGATAGAAACCCGAACATCAGATGGTGATTCAAGTGTGTATGAAAATTTTATTTGATTATTAAAGGGATTAGGTCCTAGAAAGTCGATAGGGTTTATCTCAGAGTCAGAAAAATTAGTAGAGAAATCATTAATGCTTGTGACGACATCCGATCCTACATAAGTACCAGAACCATGAGTACCCACATAAACTTTGTTGGAATGGTCTCCAGGATATACAGCTACAGACTCAATCCGGGGTTCAGGTATTGTTGATACATGAGCCCAGTTTTCTCCACCATTGTGACTCACATACAATCCTTTGTTCCTTGTTCCAACATATAGTTGCTGTGGATTTGACTCATTAATGGTGATGCTGTTAAAGACACAGTCTGTCAGCGTATCTCTAATAGAGGAAAAATTCACACTATTTGTGGTGGATTTTAAGATATCATCAGCGGTGACAGCATATATTGTATTTGGAATCGTTGGGTGAAAAACAAAATCCCGCACAAGAAAATCACTTACCCTATTCCATGATTGGCCATTATTTAGACTTTTATAAAAGCCATTACTGGCAGTACCAATCTGACCAAGATAAACCACATTTTCTATAAGAGGATTACAACCAATTTGAAAAATGTCCGATGAACCCGCCCCTGTAGAGTATGATTCCCAGGTTTCACCGCTATTATCTGATCTATAAATCGTTGATGGATAGACACCTAAATATATCCTTGTAGACTCAAGTGGATCTATTGCTATTAAGGTAGTAGGTACGCTGCCTGGAGTTCTATTCTCCCAAATGTTACCACCATCAAACGTCCGCCACAGCTCATCACCTACAATATACTGAATGTCTGGATTGTTCTGATCAATAGCAATCTGTTCAATTCGCGAATTATGTAAACTAGTCCATGTTGATCCACCATCTATAGTTTCCCAGTATCCTTGTTCCCCGCCTGCGTAAGCTATCAGTGAGTCAGTAGGGTGAACCTGGACATCATGAATGTAGGTATTAACTAATCCGCCATTAGATCTAGCGAACGAATCTCCACCATTAGTTGATTTGAACACACCGTGAGATGAGCCAACAAGGAGGGTTTGAGTATCATG
Organism: bacterium; assembly: GCA_013202895.1. Classification (GTDB taxonomy): domain Bacteria; phylum Fidelibacterota; class UBA8477; order UBA8477; family JABMPR01; genus JABMPR01. The sequence continues at coordinate 3,663 of JABMPR010000068.1, forward strand.
GGGATTAATTACTAGGGGGTATTTGGTGCTCAACGAACGAGAAAACCTTCTGTCAAAAATTAAACCAGACCCTGTACTAACCCAACTCTCACCGTTATCATAACTTTTGTAGAGACCATCGGCTCCCCAGTTAAATGATAATGCATATATTTGATTTATTACTTCTGGATTGATGGCGATTGAGACTATATCATCAACACCGTCGATTGTCACTTCTTCCCAACTGGTACCGCTGTCAACAGAATGCATTAAATGGAAATCTGTCCCAAACCTCTTCCTGGTGCACCAATATTCATTCACATTTACTGGATTGAAGAATACTTTTGTTATGGTAACAAGAGGTGTTAGAATGGTCCAGGAAATTCCAGAATCAATACTTTTATATAGATAATACCAATCTGAGGCCAGAATAAGGTTTGAGGAGTCAGGATGTTGTACCAATTCTTCGTTTTGAAGGGTGTAACCACTAGGTAAGTCAGTAATTGGCTGCCATGTCAGACCATCATCCTCGCTTCTGTACAAACCGGGATTTAAGCCAGCACCAGCCAAAAGCTGATCCTCCAAGGGCAGTATTACTGAGCAATATAAATTATCGGGAAGCCCCTCATTCATTGGTTGCCAATGGATACCATTATCATCAGATTTATATATCCCACCCCCCCAATGACCAGACCAGAGTTGATCAGGATCCAGGGGATCAAATTTTATATCGCTAACAGAATAATAATCTCCAAACCACCATTTCGATCCATTTGGAGTAAAGTCAGCAACGTATTCCCTTTCAAACAGCCCAGTGTTCATTGAGGACCAACTTGCTCCACCATCTTCACTCTTATACATGCCATATCCTCGCGTCCCAGCATAGATAATATTCGAATCAGTTTCCGAGTATACTAGTTCTGTTATTACAGCGCCGGTAGGTCCACTATTAGTCCAGCTATTTGGTTGGGCACTTAGCTGCTGAACTACACATAGTATGAATAATAAAGCAATCATATATATTTTTGTTGCCAATATGTTTATGGATAAATGCAATTATTGAAATCTTTCTCTGTCCAGTATAATATATCTGTAGATGTTTATCAAAATATAGCAATTAAATATTAGATCAAATCTAGTCGATTTTGTCATATTATTACCAATCTGAAGAAATTATGACATTGCAGAGCTTTGTTCAGACAAAAAGCAATCTCGTTTAATTTAGAAAGAAGTTATTAAAAATAATTATAAAACATACTCTATAATATATTAATATAGATAAATATACACAAACAATATTGAAGAACCTTACCTTGCATCATGCATATCTTTTGTTATTAATTGTTAGTGATGTGGAAATAGGTTCTACAATAATGATGCATTACAAATAAGTTTTACCCTATTATGTAGAAATAAACCAATCAAATTTTAGTTCAAATGAAAAATTGCTATAACTAATAATCAATTCTCGGATGGTTTGAACAAAAATACCTCAATACCGAGAATGTATTCGGGACTTAGGGGGAACACATATATAAAACCTATCCAGATTCTGATATCTAATTTTAGGACTTAATTTTATTGAAACTGTCACATAATAGTTTGTCAATCCTCCCGCTATACACTTTCCTGAATTTCAATCTATACCTATTGAAATGAGGTAGTCGGACCTCTTTGGTCCAAAACACCACAATCTTTTCATCTGGTTTTAATCCATACTCTTTTACCAGAATTTCAGCCATATTCGGATATGGATATTTAAATGTCGTCACATAGACAGCTTTTCTCAAGTTCAACCACTGCCTTGGAACATCAGCCCCCTTTTTATAGACTGGCACCAATTTCTTTACTATTAATACCATTTTCTTACCCTAAGGGATACCTATAGCTGATTCTCCTTTTAATTCTATATATGGGACTTGGCAGTAAACAGGTTCATTGAATCGATCTTTCATCTTTACCATACAGCACCCTATTTTCTGTAAATCAATAAAACGCTTCTGATCTTCTGTTAAATTCATTGCACTTGATATTGTGAATATGTCTTTTCCGTTTCCCAGTGTGAAACAGATCTTACAGTTCGTGTTTGCTAATATCGAATTACTAAGCTTGCTGGGTTCTTGGTCAATGACAACAATGCTTTCTCCAAATTCTCTGACCATCCTGATCATTGACTCAACCACTGTCTCTTCTCCAGAGCTTAATTCTTTGGCACTGGAAAGAATATGATGTGCTTCCTCGAGAATGATAGAATGCTGAAATTCCTCTCGTTTACCTTGCTGCTTTCGGTATTGATAGATCCATAGCAGAATACTCTCAATCAGAAAGACTTTTTCGGCTGAAGCCAAATTATCCAGCTCAATCACGACATCTTTCTTTAGTAGTTCATCAATTCCTCTATGCATATTAACATTCAATACATCACCAATCAGACCGGAGAATGTTAGGATTGATAAAACCCTTTTAGCAGCACTCATCCATAGAATCTCCCGGCCCTTTGTATGCTCTTTCTTTAGTAAATTCTCAAGATCCTTGAAGGTGGGGTAGTAGTCATTATCCTCATAAACACCGTTTCGACTATACAACTCATCGATTCCCCGTCTAAAAAAATATTCAACCCCATGTCCAACGAAAAAGGCGTGCTTTATCACATCAATAAGTAATGTCATCCAATGTTTGGGATGAACTCCTGGTGGAGGAATCAGTGGATTAAATTTGAATTTTGATTTCTCATCACCAATTCTAATAACCTCCAAGTCTTTGAACTCTGGTAATGATTTTAGTCTTCTATAACTCTTCTTCCAGTCAAAGACCAAAAAAGGTTTTTTGTGCCTTTTTTGTTGTCTTAGAAGCTGGAAGGCTAGATTGGTCTTTCCAGTACCAGTCATTCCTACGATCAGGACATGCTTTGGAAAATCACCATCTCTCAAACCAAATTGAGCATACACCTCCTCAGGATATAGGATCTGACCCAGATAATATTCTCCAAATAACTTCGCAGATTGGGGGGGCGGTAGTCTGATCTTTTCCTGGTAATCAACAGCTAGCTTTTTATCAGCAAAGAGTCTAGGAGTTGCCGATTTTTATTTTCCTCTGCTACATCCCGAGACATGATATTCAAATACCATAACCCTCTGGTTTTCTCACCCAGACTTGGTTTCAATTTCCGCAACAGATCTTTTATTTCCTTCATTTTACTAATTTGAATTTGGCTTGCTCTAATTCCAGTTCACTTCTTAAACCGATTAGCTTCTCCTCCAGATCAAACACCTCCCTTTGTATTTGAGCTGCCTGGGCAGCTATTTCTCTGTCCACACTGATATGTTGAAAAAGCAGGTTCCTGTGAAATAGATCTCCCCATTCTGCTGAATATTTGAGATTACTCATTCTCTGTTCAAGCATGAGCCGCTGGGTGCCTAATCTGGTCATAGATTCAGCTGATTGATCCCTTCTGGTTTTGATTTCATTTTCTAGAAGCTGTATATGTCTGGTAAGATCTTTAGTAGGGTGTTTAAGAATAGCCGCAACTATATCGTCTGTATTTCCAGTTTGTGATTTCGTTTTAATAGCCATTCTGTTGTGCAGATAAATGTTATGAGCAGGATTATTTTCATTTTATTTAATGACAAATTCAAGACCTCAATCTCAGTTGCTCCTGAATATGCTGAATATTGATGCTGATCTGACGTCCCCTATCTGTAAGCTCAATCCTTTTAATCTTGTTATCTGGCTGGATTTCAATCAGATGATATTTTTCCAGCAGTTTAACAATTGCTCGAAGATGAGTCAGTGATCCCATGACCTGACGATTTAACTTCTGCGAGTAATTAAGTCGATCAGAAGCTCGTTGAATCGCTATCAATACTTCAAACCAACGTGGCAAATACAGTGAACAGCTCATTTTACATTAAGATCTGTCTGATCATTTAATATTGGGGGTAGGGGATTAGTGAATTGAATTGGTTTGAGTTTATCCATTTGTGAATCCCAATGATTGGCAAATTGCCAATTGTATCGTCCTTCCAGTGTCGAAATATCAACTGCATGTTTCGAACTATCCGCATGAAGTAAATAACCGGATATATTATATAGAGCCATATTGGTAAAGGCTATCCGTAATACCCTCAAGTCACTGTCAACTCCATAAAAAATGCCATCGGGAGCATTTTTTGCAGCTCCCATTAGCATTCTTCCTGTTCCAACTGAAGAATCATAGATTTTCATAGGTTTGTCTGTCTTATCGATGGTCATTTTGACTATTGAATCTGATGTTTGACCAGTGGTCAGGAATTGCCCCTGCTTTCCATTCTGTTTCTTAGTCAATACCTTCTCCATATACATATCCCCTAGATGGTCGTAATAATCTGACTGCAAAACTTGTGGATTATGCAACTTTGCAAGTTTTTCTGTTAGCCGTCTGTCTTCAAAAAGCCATTCAAAATTGTGGCTTAATTGGGGAAGCAAAGACGCGCAATTATCTACAGCTAGAAATTCGATAAATGAATCCCAAGCCTTGATTGGATCATTAAACTTTTCAAAAATTAAAGCATACATACCCTCTAACATTGCGCGACCTTGACTTTCCATTTTGAATTTCTCAGAACGGGGGTCCCAAGATCCTAACTACATATTGCCCGACAGCAGGATGCTTAATTTCCAGATCCAATTCTATCTTACCCGCTTGCCGCAATGCAGGTGCAATCTGCTTCCAAAGTGCCTATGAATTCACAGTCAATATCTTTTTATCTTTGGTCTCAATCAGATATTTGTAATCAACCCCTGACAAATTATCTGTTTTTATTCTGTTGATCACTTTACGGATCTGCAATATCTGCAGTCTCGGAATCTCCTCACCAATCCTTAAACTGAGAAATTCATCCTGAAGATCCTCTAGTGTAAGAGTCTCTTCCTGAGTTATAACACGTTCGACGTTCATCTTTTACCTCCTTTCATACTTGGTTTAGCTTGAGAAGAGATTTTGGAGATTAATGCCTGCAGCTTATCAACCTGAATCTGCAGTTTGTTGATTTGAGCGCGCTGCTTTAATAAACACTCAAGATGGGATTCTAGTTTTTCTTCGTTTGTCCAATTTTTTTCCTGGAGCAGTTGTATCTGGGTTTTGAGATTTTCAAATTTATTATTTGGCATGTGATACTCAAAAACCCTACTTATTAGTGCTTTGTGCCTTCCCAGAGGTTTTATTAATTTCATGTAATGGATATTTTTGAAAGTTTAGCGCAGTGATTATGAGTCAAGAATAAAATAGATAGAAGCGTAAGATAAAGGTCGCAAAAATGGAAATGCTAAAATAGGGATATAGGTAATAATATGGATCAAATTGATATCAGAAAATAAATTCTCGCCTTAATTCAAGAAAATGATATGGGTGGAAGCTATTAGCTTATCTAACCCAGTTGAAATAATGATAACATCGTCTACATGAATTGCTTCTGACGTAATGTAAAGATCATTTCGGTTCATTTTAGGACACCACAAAGAAAAATAAGTTTATAAATATTTGTGCTGTACAGCATACATTTCAGTTATGCCTTAGTTTAGGCTAGATCACACTATACCTGGTTCTGGCAGGATTATTTTCTTAAAGAGTAGTCTGATTTGATGATCCATGATGATCCATGATCAGCTCTGCAGATTCATTAAATAATTTGCTGGGAGAAATCTGATTTTCAATCATCCAATCAGAAATTCTTTTTGTAGTTCTAACGGAGATTACTTCTTTTCTTAATTCTGGTTTTTTTAAGCGTTCTATTTGTATATCCTTAAATATTTTATTCTGTTTTATACTCGCGGTTATTTTTTTTCTGTTTGCCATAAATGTAATACAATTAAATACTTTATAAGGCTTTCTGTAATACAAGCATTTAAATAATTTATAGCGTTAAAAATATCGTAGAGGTAAAATCACAGCATGGAACATATCTATGAAATAAAAATCGTATCAATCGAGAATATGCCACAATATATAAGGTCTAAAATAATTGAAGATGTAAAAACTAAGGGGGGAGACTTTAAAAATAATTTTAAAGGATTTGCAAAAGTTACCTATGTGACAAATTCTCCAAAATCAATTAAATCAATAGAACCAATAGAAGGAACAATTATAGATTTCTATAATATGATCACCCAATCACAAGGAGTGGTAATCCCTGAATTCTAATTAAAAATGATTGTTTTTTGTCCTCGTGCTTTTATCGATCAAATCTCTGGAAAAAATGTTCCCTGGTTGGAAAGAGGATTTATCAAATTTTTTGCTTCTGAGGCCAGAAATAAAATGGTAATTGCTAACGAAACTTGAGAGACTTTTAGATTTAAATTAATAAATGATTCCTCCGACTCAAAAGAAGCCATGAATTTAATTGCCAGTTTTAGAAGCATATTTCGACCAGAGGAAACATTTCTCGATGATAATCACCAGGAGAAACCACCCATTAAATCACATTCAATAACTACTATGATAGAAAAAACAAAGAGTCTTATTGAAAGGAATTATGCTGATATTGATCTGATTATAACAGATAATGCGAATGATTACACAAATTGTTCAAAAAATATCGCGTGCATGGGTATTGAAGAATTTTTTCTGCACTGTATGTCTATTCCAAAATATAGAGATCTTATTGAAAAATATCTGAGGGTTATTGAATATAAAAAAGCAAGTGGGGAAGCATAGACAGCTCCTTTAACTCAATATACTTTTCGATTAAAATTTAATTTTCAGAAAAAATCCAGAGCTTTTATTCAAGTGCTCTATGTGGGAATTGTGCTGGATAGTAGGAGTATTTCATTCTACTCTTTAGAAAGTATTGTCGGGATGGATTGTTGTACCAGAAATCTTTCCATTGTGAAACTCGAGAGGGACAATCCATTAATAATGGAATCCTCTACTTGCTCTAGATGAATACCAATTCAGTAATAAAACCAACAATTGATAAATATATAGAACATGGAATCGCTACACTTAACGATGTAGAAGTAGTTGATGTCCTATTGAGCTTAAAATCAGATCGGACAAACCGAATCGGTCTGGCTAAAAAATATCTAACCCACTATAATTCATTAGTAAATGTCATCTCATCAGCTGTAAATGAGAATGTCCTTGATAATACAATATCTGAGAATTTCCACTTTGGTTTACGATTACCTCATGATATTGCCAATCGCTATTTATTTGATAAAGTGAGCACTGCTAAATCCATGCACTCACCAGGCGATGTTCTTCAATACCTACAACACTCAATGAGAGGCTCAGATGTTGAACAATTCAAAGTCCTCTATTTGAACAATCAGCACCAGATAATAAAAAATGATAATGCTTCTATAGGCACAATAAATACTGCCGCTGTCTATCCCAGGGAGATTATCAAATCAGCACTCCGGTACAATGCATCTGCCCTTGTATTGGCACATAATCATCCTTCTGGAACTGTCACCCCCAGTAGCTCAGACAGAAGTCTTACAAGGAAATTAGTTGAGGCTGCTAAGGTCTTTGATATTGATGTATTGGACCATTTCATAATAGGTGGCGATCGGCACTATAGTTTCTCTGATCATGGATTGATTTAGGGGAATTGGCTGAATAGATAGATTTTTATCGAGGGAAAATTCTGAGTTTTTGATGGGTTTTGTCAACAAATCAAATCATGTTAATGTCCCAGAAAAGAAGAAGCCATTCAAAAGAATGGCTTCCTAAGATTCAGAGATAAGGTGCCCAGAACTAGCGAATAAGCACAGCCTTCTGAACAGCTCTAAACTCTGGAGTTGTAAATGCGATCAAGTAAACACCACTTGCTGCTAACTTGCCGTTATGGTTAAGTCCATCCCATTGCAGAGCGTAATATCCTGCTGGTTTTGCCGATTCTTCGAAGGTCCAGACAGTGCGCCCTAAGAGATCATATATTATTATTTCGACATCTGCTTCTTTTGGAAGTTCAAACGGTATGGTTGTGGTTGGGTTAAAAGGGTTTGGATTTGCTTTATGAAGAGCGAAAGCACCGGGAATCTGCTTAATGGTTTCATCTAATTTTATCTGAAAACGCTCCCGAAGAAGAGCTGCAGCTTCACTACCAGGAAAATCTTTAAGCACCTTACTAAAGGACTGACTAGCTTTTCCAAGCCCTTCGACTCCACTTTCTCCCTCGTGTTCATCCTCCATTGCACCTATATCAAAGAATGCCCAGGCTGCATTTTCCTCCATTCCTTCTAGTGAGCCAAAACTTTGGGCACTTTCGAAATACAATTGCGAAGCGAGGTCTACCATTCCAAAACGTTCATGGGCACTTGCCGATAAATACCGAGCCAGTATAGAGATAAGTTCACCTGGGTGAGAATCGATAATTGATACTAGCTTTTCAATCAATTGAGCTTCCAACTCTAGAGCTCGATAGCATCTTTGGTATCCAATTAAAGCTGCATTGATCCAATCTGAATCTGATCCAATTACAATTATACTATCATAATAAGCTACCGCAGAAATAAAATCGCCATGGCGTTCAGCTGATCTGGCATCTAAAAAGAACTCATACAAATCCTCTTCGGAGTTGCTTGTTTTAGGTAGGGTTCCTGGTCCTTCCCCCATCACTTCACCATCATCGGCCTGTGGGTCAGTATATACGGTGCCGACACCTCCATTATTTGGTGAATCATTTTCCCACCAGTTTGCTTCAGCAGGAACCAAAGTCACCGTGTTGTTATAAACATCATTTGTTCCATTATCCGTGAAATAATTAAAACCACCTTCGTGAACATTTTCTGGTGGACCATCAAAAGAATGTCCGCCCATATCTGGACTCGAGCTAGAGGAGATGTATACACCATAGCTAATGTTATCATGGAAATAGTTGTTAACATCTGTATCACCATCATCACGAATCGTTGTTAGATCCGGTCCACTTGAGCTGTAACAAACCATACCTCGATTACAATCGGAAATGTCATTAAGCGAAAGCGTCGGATTAGATCCAGTGAGATAGAATCCATAACCTGTCGATTCGTTTACTATATCATTATTAATGGCTTCAAAATCGGATGAATTTCCGAAGATTCCATAATAGTTATCCACGAATATATTGTCACTTATTTCAATGTCTGAATTGTAGGCATATACACCGCGTGTGTTATCAATGAAACTATTATCGCTTATGAGCTCAGAATTATTGCTATAAGCCATGTACCCATATGTATTACCAGTGAAGGTACAATTCTTAATATCCGAAGAGGCTGAACTGCCCTGGACTCGAATGCCATATGTACCGTTGTTGAGGTTGACATAACGAAGCTTCACAGTCCCATTATTCTCAGCATATACACCATACCATTTATTGGAATATCTCTGTCGAAATAGAATCGAATCGGTGGATGTCCCCTCAGCTATTAAATTCCCATGCACACGAATTCTTTTGCCTGTATCCATCCAAATTTCAGTACCTGGTAAAACGGTGACCGTTACTGAATCTGGAATCACTAGATCAGTGTATAGAAATATTTTTCCATACAGATATTTGTCGGTCTTAACTGTATCCATATCATAAAATCCAGGAGAACCCGGATGTCCAGTGTAGGCGTTAAAGTATAGATCAAATGTCACTGTTTTTTCGTCATCATCCCACCAAATGTTTTGCATAGCTATATGCGGATCTACCCAATCGACTCCAGCAATATCAGAAGCCGGAATTAGAGTATTCGCTGGTGTTTGTGCATTAAAATTCTGCCCCTGGAAAAGCGGCCAATTATCTCCTGCATAATCTACCATGTTACTATCGTAATCAACCCAGTCTTCACTTGTATCTGGTTCAATTCCATCAGGAGTTCTCAAATAGTAAGCCAAATCCTGATCCCACACAAGCATGCCACCTTGAAGTGCGTTTGGATCGCCCTCAATTACAAAAGATGTATCTGTATCAGGTATTGGTGTGAATTTGTCGAACTTATCCCTTAATCGATTTTCAATAATGAAACTGTGATTAGACCAAATTGGGGTTTCTGTTCCGGGGTAATAATAGTCCCCTGCTAAAGGTACATAATAATAATTTGGATCATCGTAGTCATATGAGATTACTACGCCCATTGTGTCTGAATCTAAGGTATCAGAAAATGTAGCCCATCCTCTTTCAATTTTAATCTGCGGAGTTATCCCTGCCGGGCAAGTGCCCATTCTGTCATGGGGTCCATTGTTGTTTCCCACCTTCATCAATCCCCAATAATAATAGGGAGCATAATCACCGCCAGGATGTAGAAGTCCAAGAACATGGCCAAATTCATGAGCATGAGGTCCTATTTGTGTCTGATGTCCGAAGGTACCTCTGAGGTGCAATTCAGAAGTGAGATAATAAAACAGTTCGTAAATCAGTGTATCATTGAATGCTTGTGGATTAAATTCTCCCCCTAGGTTATACCCTGAGTAAATCACCGATAATGCATCATAGGGTCCACCATTAATGTATAAGAGCGAGTCTAAATGAAAATCCCTTTGCAAAGTATAAACAAATGGGATGGAATCGTTTTCATGTATATGAAGAGAATCTGTCACCCACCATATCGGGACACCGTTTTGATCTATATCGTTTACGATTTCACTATATGATGAAATTTTTATTATGTTGTCCGTTTGTTCATAAAAATATTCACGCATACTACCGTGAATCTCTAATCCAGAGGCTGAATAGGTTTCGGTAGGAGACCCGTTCTCATCAAATGAAGAGTATTCTCTATCAGATGAAAAAAGCATACCTTCCCAATCATCGGCAGTGTAGCCATTCGGCCGAGCTGAACCATTTTCTAGAAAGGGTACCGTATATTTATAGTGTCGGTAAGCTGAATCGGGAAACTCAACAAAAACAACTCCAATTTTTATCCCTTGATGCCCTATCGGAGGTGGATTGACATCCCAATAATGAGCCATACTGTCCACTTGTGCATTAAATAGATCGATCCCGTTCTTTATTGAGTCGATTCTAGCCGAGCTTCTCGATAAATTTAAAGAAGATTGTAACGGTTCATTAATAGCCACAACGCTATCGGATGATGTGAAATCTCCATATTCATCAAGAATTGCGTAGCACCAGAATCCTTGCGAATTTTTCACTATCCTATACCCCGACTCTGTTTCGCTCCAGTAGAAAAATTCATCACCCCAAGACCGCCCAATAAACTTTTTTTTATCCGGTTGTTTGAAGGTAATGTACTCAGAGTCAAAATAACCTCCAGAAAGTATTGCATTGATACTTATCAATAAAGAAATTATGATAATTGATTTGTGTTTCATTCTAGGATCCCCCTTAGATGTAGAATTATTGTTGTAGGATAATTTAAATCACTTGATATTACATAAGCGAATCACCTCCCTATCTTTTGGATTCAACAGATTAACTATAGAAAGAAAGTAGATACCTGAATGAGAATCAACACTAGATAGCGGGAGCTGAAAATTGTAAGTGGTTTCTCCAGCAAAGAGAATATCGCGAACGTTGCTATTAATTCTCCTACCAGTGATGCTATATAATGTGAATTGGTATCTACCGGGTTTGTTCACATACCATTTAATTTTCCAACCCTGATTAGATGGATTGGGGTAGCCATAGGAAATTTTGTTTGATATTGTCAGTACTTCATAATCTTCATTTAGGCTTAGATAAGGTCCAAGTGAACCATCAGAATTTATATGGGTGGCGAGTAAGGCCCAATTGAATTGAAAAAAATAAATTAGTCCCCCATTCATATCTGTGATAGCCAATGGCAGACCTGCACTCACTTGAGCATCAAAAAATAATAGATATGGCACTTCCCAGATATAATTACCAGTGTACCCTAGCTTGATAGCAAAGTGATCAATATCTCTACGAGTTAGAATAAAACCTTCATCGCTTATTACGCCTGTTGAACGACTAGAACGGCCATCGAAAATTTCCATCCCATCAGTGCCAAAGCGCAAAATACCTTCAGAATCAACATATTGTACAACCGTCTTTCGGATACCACGTATGTCTTGGAATAGTATAACGATTCCATTTTCTTGACTTGGAATTATTTCTGTTACCATTTCAGATCCATTTGAAAAACGATACCCGCTAGGCCATATGTTTGTACCACTCGTGTCTAAACCATATAACATCGAATCAACTGCACAAAAGACATTACCCAGATCGTCGAAGGCAAATGAAAATCCACTTGCCCAGGCGACAGGGAATATTGCACCACCAGCATCATACAGCGCTACACCTGCGGCTGTAACCCGCTGAACTTTATGCACTGGTTCTCCCCATGTTCCATGCTGGTAAGCAATCTGAAAATCACCATAATAATTGGTTCTAGCAGCCATTAAATTACTTGCTCGTTCACTTATGTGTACACCAGATGTATCCCATATTATGTCACCTTCTTGGTCAAGACGCTGAAGGAATAAATCTGCATGGTCAGGAGAGTCATCGCTGAAATCAGTCCAGGCAACATAGGCACCTCCATCAGTTGTATTAGAGACCATACTCAGGATTGAATTTACTAGTAGATTCTCTCCAGTAACATTTTCTGGAGTTACAACAATACCTTCCCCCCATAGCTTATTCCCCAGTGAATCAATCTTTTGAACTCTAATTTCAGCGTCTCCAAATTCGGGCACGACAACATAGGAGGTTGTTTTATAGCTAATAAGTAGACAACTGTCAGAACTCAAACTTATGCTCTGGTGATAAACTTCATCTCCATCTGCACTTTCTAGGAAATCAACTTCAAGCCATTCAATTTCACCATGCCTATTTATTCTAGCACAATTAGTATGAGTTGTTCCCCATACGACATAAGCCCCGCCGTGGAGATCGGAAATTGCTTGTTTAAACTCAGCATACCCACCAAGGTAAATTGCTGAATCAGGGGAGGCTGGCCACTGGCCGAAGGCGATAGAAACAATAAGAGAAAGTATCAAGAATTCTTGAATAAGAGATAAAACGTTTCTCATACAAACCACCCTTCAAAAATGGTTACTTTATTTTTGTATAAGATATTCATTGCTCCGCGCTTCCCCAAGCTCTTGCTTATCAATATTATTTGGTGATATTAAAGTATGACTGAAAGACTCATTTATACCTCTTGATTTTCACTCCTTTAAAACAAGTATAGCCAAATATTCGCAAATATACAATATCATACTTCTCAAATATAAATAATTATACTACTATGAAAATAATATTAATATTTTATTCAATTGTAGATATCATTACTAAATATAATAGTCCATATTAAAATAATTATTAGTGTAAGAACTTATATTTTAGCTGAAAAAGGGGACCACGGTCAAGAACTTTCGAAAATCAATAAATAGAATAAATGATCCTCAGTCTCCTGACCACTTGCATAATTACCTATAATAGCTATAAATGATTGACTTATTCAGAGTAGAATATATTTTACAGCACTATTATTAATGAGCGATTGAGGGGAGGGATCAACTAGTATAATTATCATTATGCTTGTTAACTTATATCAGTAAACAGAAGTAATTGTCAAAATTCGAAGAGTGATCTAGAAGGTATCCCATCTTACTTGAGGTGTTATTGGTATCAAATTGACTACAACCAAATGCACACTATCATTTGGTCATAGATTAACAAATCCCGAATGAGCTTATCATCAGCGAGTGAAGTGTAGGTTGTGAATATAATTAATTATGGAGAATTCGCATGAAAAAGAGAATTGTAATTTGTGCAGACGGTACCTGGAATCGTCCAGAAAAGAACTTGAAAAAAGATTTCCCAACAAATGTACTTCGGCTAGCTCGTGCTATCAAACCCATTGATTCAAATCAAATCCCCCAGCAGGTTTTTTATGATTGGGGTATTGGTTCTTATTACGATCAAACTATCGGAGGTGCAACAGGGAAAGGTTTACACAAAAACATAATGGATGACTATAGGTATATTGTTCAAAATTACTCACCAAATGATGAGCTGTATCTTTTCGGTTTTAGCAGGGGTTCTTACACAATAAGGTGTCTATGTGGATTGATTAACAATTGTGGCATCATTAAAAGGCAGGATGCCGCTTCGATTCAAAAAGCATTCAATCATTATAAAAAAAATGGTTCTGCCTATGCTCCAGATGGAACAGAATCAATCAAATTCAGAAAAGAATATTCATATAAGTCACGAGAAATAAAATTTGTTGGTGTCTGGGATACAGTAGGTGCAATGGGTATACCAATATCTTTTCTAGGGTTATTTGGTGATAAAGATGAGTTCTATGATACAAAAATTGGTAAAAACATTCGTATTGCGAGACATGCTTTAGCAATAGATGAACATCGAAGTGATTTCAAACCCACTATATGGAGGCCTCAAAAAAAGATGGATATAAAGCAAATGTGGTTTGCTGGTGCCCATAGCGATATTGGTGGAAGTTATGAACCCGATAAAGATGGGACTCGATTAGCAGATAACGCATTGGACTGGATGATCCAAGAGGCTCAAAGTACAGGGCTGTCTATAGAAACGCACTTAATTAATGATATCAGGAAGAATCCATTAGCAAAGCTTCATAATTCTCGAA
>JABMPR010000069.1 GCA_013202895.1 bacterium
ATAGAGTAGAATCCAGATTTCAGTATTGAATCTCTGCACCTCCGCATTGTCTAGCAGCGTTTGGATTCTAAGATTCATTGCAGCATCTCCTGGAGCGCGACGAAACATCATCTCACTCCCGGTCGTACCCCGTGGATTGACATATAAAAACAGCTCTGTTTTATCCTTTAGGTAAGTAAAAAATAATCGGGCTTTGATATCTTTTGAATGAATCATTGATCCTTTCAGAGTCTTGAGTTGAATCCGCTTCAGGACGCTTCTCCATGGTGATGAAATTGAAAATTGGGTTGCTGTAAAATAGAATGCGAAACCATAAATGCAATAAAAAATATGAAATTCTTTATTATACATTAATTATATAGTATTATTTCAATATTGTTTGTTCAATTCTGCTGGTCCGATTGCTTGACCAGAAAGAAGTTGGACCAGAGACTTAGTTCATCTCCCTATCTTATATAACTTGTCGGATTCAGTAATTCCCATTGGAGACATAGGGGTCATGGAATAATTTTTGGCATGAGGAAGACAATAGATGCTGATTGTGGCTCGGCGAGACCATACCGATTAAAAAACAGTATTCAGCACTACAGCTGGGGGACTCGCGGAGATAAGGCTTATATTCCCCATCTGCTCAATATTGCTCCCGAGGATGATCTGGCATTTGCAGAGTTATGGATGGGGGTCCATCCCAATGCCCCTTCCATGGTAATCGATCCTGAAAGTGAACTAAAAATTTTATCAGATTGGATTGCAGAAGCACCCTCAGAACGCTTGAGCACTGATCGCTCAAATGATTTTCCAGAGGGTCTTCCCTATCTGCTCAAAGTATTATCTGTGGGTCAGGCTCTGAGTATTCAGGCCCACCCGAACAAAGCCCAAGCTGAATCGCTTCACAAAAATGACCCTGAACATTATCCAGATGCTAATCATAAACCTGAAATGGCCATTGCCATTGACCATTTAATAACATTAGTCGGATTTATTTCTAACAAGCAAATGGCGACCCTTTTCCTTGATACACCGGAACTAAGAACCCTTGTCGAAAAGAATGGAACTAAGATTTCTGACCTCAAAAGTGTTGTGATGAAATTGCTTGAATTCGGCTCTAGTCACCCGGGTGAGATAGAATCATGTGTCAGCGCTCTTCAATCCCGACTCAGATTCAAAGATAATTGTAATGAAACCGAATTACTGTTTCTTGAACAGGCCGAGCTAAACGATCCCCATGATATTGGCCTGCTTTTTCTCTTTTTCCTGAACCTGATACACTTTAAACCTGGAGAGGCCCTATTTTTACCCCCTGGGGTGCCCCACGCTTATCTCAAGGGTAACATCATTGAGTGCATGGCCAATTCGGATAATGTTGTTCGACTCGGGTTGACTGAGAAATTTTGCGATGCACCCGCCCTAACTGAAATATTGGTTTTTGATGAGACCACTGATTTTCTGGTTGAAACCTCGAGTGATGGATACATTACTGAATATGCTTGCCCTACGAGTGAGTTTAGAATCAAATCACTTGATCTTCCTCAAGCTGAATCCACAGTTTTTTCTTTAAGATCTGAGCTAACTATGTTCCTTATTCTAGAAGGGGAAATCAGTTTAAACTGGGAATCTTCGAGTAGCGCTTGTATGAGCATTTACCGCCGGGGAGATTCTTTCATTACTCCAGCTAACCTGTCAGAGTTCAGTCTACAGGCTAAAACTAATGCAAAACTGTATCTAGTAGAAATCCCCAATCGATAGATCAGCGAACTACCTTCTAGGTAGCCCCTACCTGAATTTTAAACTTTTCGGAAGCAATGGTAGGTTTAACGCTTGCCCAACGCATCATCAGGTTCACTGATTCACTCTTATTTTCCAACTTTATGGGATCCAGAAAAGCGGTTACTCTAAGAAAATATTCCTGATCCGGATCTAGATTTTCTGTATTTACCACCACCAGATTTCTAACTGTGATATAGGTGTCCTTTGCTGCTCCAATGGTAAAGAATTTTTCCAGTTTTTGTTCTTCTGAATTGACTAGATAATACACATTCGCCTCACTATCAAAACGGAAACCGTTCACAATTTCTTTGCTCTGAAGCGGTTTGGGATCTCCAGGGACATGTAGATCAAATCGGAAATGAAGGGTGATATTCTGGCCCGAGAGTAAAACCTCATCGAGCGTCTCAGTAAAAGAATCTTGTAGTCTTGTGTTACACACAATTTCGTGTCGAAGCCCGAGATATTGAATGTCCAGGCCTTCAAACCAGGGATTGGTGGTAATCACTGTTGAAAGAAATAGCTGGGTTACTGCGACCATGGAAGCATTGAATGTCTGGGTAATTAACTCGAACACAATCTACCTCAACTCTATCCAGAATTTCCAATTACGAGCCCTATAGCCGTAACAGCAAGTGTTAATGTCATTACTAACACGGTGGTCAAGCCATAGCCCAGGAGCAGTAACAACATCTTTGACAAAGTCTTGGGGTGAGACTGTTCATAAAAGTACTTCATCGCCATATATAAATAGATAAGCGTCCAAAGAATAACAATCCACATAACAAATTTATAATCCAGGATAACCGTCAGAATGAGTAAGCTAAAAATAAAAGCGTGGATATGCAGACTGAAGATTAAATGTTCGACATAGACCCTTTTCCGACGCCAGTACAATGCTTTCAGTTGTAGAGCAGCTACCGGCAGTAGAAAAAACATCATCTTGGCGAAATTATCGCTAAAATTTGACATAAAATCGCCCTTGTTTATATCGAATCGATTTTCACCTACTGTTACAACAGGTCCAGAGGCAGAACTATCTGGATCAATTTCTACAAGTCCCGAGCTTTTGGGGAAATATGACTGCTCTTCCTGGTTATTCTCTGCCTTGGAATCGATGGTATTCTCAAGCGCTTCTCCGATATCACCTGTTTCAGTGAGTTCCTTGAAAAATGGATTATTTTTGAAATCCGGTATCAGTGTATTCAATGAAAGGGAAAGAAAAAATAAAATACTGGCTACCAGATAAATTCGAACCGGGGGTAGATAACTGATACGACGTCCTTTTACGTATTCCTTTGATAAAAACCCGGGCTTGGTGAACAGTAAACGAATTGAGCTTAGAACACGGGCATCGACGTCTAGAAGTTCTTCCAAAAAGTGGGAGAAAAGCTCCCTGAAAGACAGATTATAGCTTTTATTCTTTTGCCCGCATTGAGGGCAAAAGGCTAAGTCAAGCTGTGCCCCACAATTGAGACATTGTTTCACCGGCTTTGCTCTTGATACTGGTTTACTCATTTTCGAAGTCTAAATTTAGATGGAAAAGATGACAGCGTTAGTCTTTTCTCAGCATTATGGCCATTGACACCTGGAGTCAAACTATAAATAAATCAATAACCATCCTCTCAGAAATTGTGGAAATGAATCTGGTGCATGAGCTGGAGGAGATGATCTTCAATGATCATCGGACAACTGAAGCAAAGCTTGAAAAGATCAAAAATAATCAGCCCTTGCTCCTGGTGGCTTATGACGGTAAGCTGGCCATTGGATTTAAACTTGGATATGCTATCCCTGGCACACGAAGGTACTACTCATGGTTAGGCGGTGTTCGTAAAGATTATCGTCGACAGGGTATTGCTCAGGAGCTTCTGGACCGACAGGAACAGGCTGCAGGTAAAATGGCCATGGAAAAAGTATTTTTTACAAGCTACGATCGATTCCCGGGTATGATCAGTCTTGGTAAAAAGAATGGCTATCATCTTATACGATCAGAACTTGATAAAGGGGAAGTGAAATACTGGTATGAGAAGGTAATATGTTAGGTTTTAATCGTCTATGTTCAATTCACTTTCCAGTCCAATTCAGGCTTTTTCAGGTTCTAATGACAGGTTAGCTTAATAGCTCAGCAATTAGGAGATTCGGATTATGCCAGGCACGCTAATAAATTTCATCATCAGGCTATTATTAAGTACTTTTGTTGTACCCCTTCTGATTCAAGCTCAAGTCGTTGAACCTGACATTAAAACTCTCAATCGTAAGATCGACCAACTCAGCAAAATGTTAAACCAGCTAAGGGCAGGGCGCAGCCAGTCCCAAAACATTCATATTCAAATGGAAGACCCCTGCCAGGATTATACCAAGCGCGATAGCCTGCGGCTTATTGCATTACGCAGGAAGCAGGCAGAATCTCGTGCTCGCATCGATGAGATCACAATGGAGATTATCAAACTTAGCAAGCAGTTGGAAGATCCGCGTAAACGTTACGCGCTGGCGCAAAAAATTCAAGAGCAGGGAACAAACTCCAAATCTATTCTCAAATCAGGTACTCCAGACTCTACGTCATCACCGGAAACCATCTCAGCCCGTTCTATCGATCTGGCCGCCGTAAAATTGGTTCGTCAGGGAAAATCTCTGGATCAGGCTCGGCTTCTCACAATTGACAAACTTTCCACAGAACAAGTGTTGGCATTTTATCGTGGCTTGCCAAAAAGTGCCCGTTACGAATTATATGATATTGCTGATGAAATCGCCGAATCCGAGGGTATTACTTTAGAGAAGGCAAGACGATCTGCTATTTATTTCTATCTGTTTACCAAGTGATAATCAGAATCTTTTTAATAGCTGCCTCATTTCTACTCCTGGTGGGTTGCAGTATGGGCAAAATCTCCTATTATGAGGAAGGTGACCTGCATACGCGCACATTCCTGGCTCATGTCACTCTCCGAGAGCAAATCCGAGGTGAATATTACGAAGTGGTTCGTAATAATAAAGGATTGATTTCCTCAGCTAAACACTTTAGCGCCGAAAGAGATCTAATCGAGAAAAGCCGCTACACCTACTCGCGCAAAGGCACCCTCACTCGGCATCATCTCACAGAATATTTTCATAAAGGACCTCCACGTAATGCCCGGGAATGGATGTATATAAATGGTCAGGTTGTTAAACAAGAAGAGATGTGGTTTACCAGGTCGCGCGCTCTGGAGAAAAAACTCACAATTCATTATGATGCCGAGGGCAAAAATTATCTTGAGGAAACCTGGGGTCTGGCTGGTAAGATTGAAAGTTCCACCGAATACTATTACGATTTTAAGCATCGACTGGATAAATCCCGCCGTAATTTCTTTTATCCAGATGGGGATCCTCGGGATTACTGGCTGACCATATATAACGATGAGAACCAAATTATTTCTGAGGAGCATTATCTACCAGATAATTCGCTCCTGGCTTTTTACCGATACGCCTACCATCCGGTTCAAGCCTACAGAGAACATGAAGAAATTCTTGAAGAGGATCGAAACATATTTATTTCTCGTCGATTTGATGAGTATGGACTGATTCTTGAGGAATCACAATCCGATCGCGAGCTCAGGCTACTAAAACGAACGGTTTACGAATATAACGACAAATATAAACCCAAATTGGTTCACCATTACAATGCTGCCGGTAAGCTCATAAACTCATCCAAATACAAAGAACCTCGCTATCTAGAAACATTCAGAACTCCAGGACTTTAGGAGGTTAATAATGAAAAGGATTCTGATTCCCCTGGCTGAGGGTTTTGAAGAAATCGAAGCCATTACAATTATAGATATTCTCCGTCGAGCAGGTGCAGAAGTAAGCATTGCAGGTCTGGAGAAACAAAATGTAGTTGGATCCCACGGCTTGAAAGTTATTACCGATACCGTGTTAACCGACACTCTTGAGCAAAATTGGGATATGGTCGTCCTCCCCGGCGGTGTTCCTGGGGCTCCTGCCCTCATGGCAGATGAAAGAATTATTAAGCTTCTAAAAAATCAGGCTGCTGCCAATAAAACCTCTGCCGCAATTTGTGCAGCTCCGGCAGTATTGGAAAAAGCTGGTCTAACCACCAACAAGCAGGTGACATCGCACCCAGACTGGGCAGATAAAATGACAACAGCTATTCATACTGGAGAACGAGTTCAGGTTGCAGATCTGTTAGTTACTGGTCAAGCTGCGGGTAGCGCAATGGAATTTGCCTTCAAACTGGTTGAAACCCTTTACGGCTCTGAAAAAGTGAATGAAGTCAACAGCGGGGTTTTAGCTAGACTCTAAGACTTCGATAAGCGCCGATCAGATAGTCTATTGAGCTGTCCTCAGACTATCAAACCATTCGATAGCCAGAAAGTAAGCCAGGAAGGCTGCTGATTCATGATCGGTTCCTGGTAGGGCAATCAAATCAACACTCACGCCACCATTATCACGCAATGAATTATAGGCATTAACTGAGTTTTCATAAAGAACCGTGCTGTCAGATGTTCCATGTATCAACCTAACAGGTGCAATAGGACCCCAGCCAAGCGCTGAATTTTCTACCAGGGTAGATTCTATCTGAGCTTCCTCTCCAGCTAGAAAAGAGGTCCTAAATTCGGGGAGGAAAAGCTGATCCACAGCGTTTGTTAATTGATTGTTTATCTCTGATCCTTCATGATTTCCATCATACAGCCCTGGAATGAGGGAGGCATACGGCTCCTGGAAAATTTCAGATATTCTATTCCACTCATATATATCATTATAGGCAACCACAATATAGGCTAGATATGCTGGATTATTGTAGGTGTGGCGATTCAACAAATCATTGGTACTCCAGGATAGGTCGTGTGGACCTGCCATGGGTGCCACGCCGGTCAGCTGAATCTCGTCAGAATATTCCGCTTCAATAATCTTCTGAGTCGCCAAGCTAACAAATCCACCCTCCGAGTAACCCACCAGAAAGAGGTTATCGCTGAGAATTATTTCATTTTCACAGGCATATACTCTTGTTGCCCTGATAAAATCAATCACAGGATTTGCAGACAGTTTTGCATGAAGAAAGGGATGTAGAATCTGAGAATCACCCAAACCAAGATAATCTGGAGCAATTACTAAATAACCATTCATGGCAACTATGAGTCCATCGAGACTATACCAAGGAGTCACTGATCCAACCTGATCTCGTTTTATAACAGTACCATGTTGGACACTGATAAGATCAAGTGTGTCAATATCTCTGGGAATGAACATTACTCCCGATACCCTGGTCAATTCTTCGTTTTTATTCAGAGTCATGTATGATACTGAATACGCATCAACTGAATATTCAAGATCCAAAAATGCAGGTGCACCAAAAGCACTCAAATAAGGTTCGATCTGAGCTGGATTGAAGGTCAGTGTGTAGTTTGCTTCCAACAATTCTCCAGGTAAGCCAACTGGATTACATGAGTTGATGTCCAATTCTTCATTGCCATCCTTCTCACATGCCGTAATCAATAAAAGGGAGGAAAGCATAAGAATCAGGGTACCTGAAGTTCTGAAACAATGAAACATCTTGGGCTGCTTTTTATTCATAAGAACACTAAAACTGACTCATGATCACAAATTTATCATAGCGCTCTTCTAAATCAGATTCCTCAAGATAGGTGATTCCATCCACCGAAAAATCTTCAACGCAAAAGGACGCTAGAACCGAGCCAAAAACCACTGCCAGTTTCATATTATCAAAGGAATGATCCTTGGATTGGGCCAGGTATCCAATTAGAGCTCCGGCAAAAGTATCTCCGGCACCCGTTGGATCAAGGACCTGGTCTAAGATTAAACCAGGAACGCTGAATACGCTCCCCTCGTGAAATAGTAATGCCCCATGCCGTCCTTTTTTAATCACGAGCCATTCCGGTCCCATTTCCCTCAGTTTGGCTGCTGCTTTTCCATAATTCCGCTCTCCGGTTAACAGGTGAGCCTCTTCATCATTTATCACCAGCATATTTACACGTTTCATGAGCGAGAGAAGCTCATTATGCGCGATGTCAATCCAAAGATTCATAGTATCCAACACGACAAAGGCCTGGGATTTCAGCTGATCCAGGACGTGATGCTGCAAACCTGGATGAATGTTTGCCAGGAGCACGTGGGATGCATTTTTGTAGGCTTCGGGCAAGCTTGGATTGAAGGTTTCAAAAACATTCAGATCAGTAAATAGTGTGGTCCGATCATCAAAATTTTCTGCATACCGTCCGCCCCAACGAAAGGTTTTACCTTTTTCCGAAACCAGACCGGCTAAATCTATGTTGTGGTTATTAAATAAGGTAAGGACCGTGTCCGGAAAATCATCTCCTACCACTCCCACAATATGCGGTGTAGCAAAGTAGCTTGCGGCAAGAGAACAATATGTGGTGGATCCACCGGGAACATCTGTAACAGAGCCAGTAGGTGTTTCAATTGTGTCCAGGGCTATGGAGCCAACAATGACCAGAGACATGGGTATTCCTTATTCGTATATGTGAATGACATCGTTCGTGTAAAATGATTAGTAAACATTGTTCGTCCAATGAATTTCATTGAGTGCAGTGATTTCTTAACTAGATTTCCATCATGAAAATATTAGCAATTTTACTATTGACGGTGGGTGTGGGAATTTCATTCTCACAAGATTATGATTCATACAATAAGCAGCTTTCTGCTGATCAAAAAGAGCAGGCCATACATCTCGAGAAAAACCTCATGGCCACTTGTTGTTTTGGTGGTCCGATATACATGCATGGTACAAATCAGAAGACAGAAGAAGCGAAGCTAACCATCCGGCGGATGCTGCTTGAGGGCAAGACGACTGATGAGGTTCTGGACTATTTCAGGGCTACCATTGATCCACGTACTGGAAAAGCATATGGCAATCGAATATTAGCTTCACCAAAAGCCAGCGAAACTGTAGGTAAAGTTTCCTATTGGATGGTTGTTGGTTTTGCAGTTATTGGCTTAGCATTACTAGCATTCGCCTTGAAAAAACTCCTGACTCAGAAGCAAAAACCAGCGTCAGAGGAATCACTTTCTGATGAAACCCTGCAAAAGATTGAATCCGAATTATCTAACCTGAGTTAAATTTAGATCATCAATAAAGTTTTAAGTGACGCGAAATCACGTTTTTGCCTACACCTACATAGTGTACCAACAGCGTAGCGCTCGAATATTCCCGGGAATTATTTAGTAATTATACTTCTCAGCTTGAGAGTGTGTGAAGTCGGTCCCTGATTTGGGCTGCCTGTTCGTAATCTTCACGCGAGATTGCTTCTCGCAGATCCTTTTCGAGGTCAAATCTTAGTTCTGCTTCCCTCGTTATATCTCGGAGATTCTTAGAAAAACTATTTTCGACCTCATTGGGGGTATTAGCCCTTAAAGGTACAACGACAGAAGCTTCCTTAAAAATAGCTTCCGTGACCCGAATTGGGACATTGGCTCTCAATGCGAGAGCTATGGCGTCACTTGGTCTGGAATCAATAGTTTCAAATTTATCACCCTGCCGTATATACATCTGAGCGTAAAAAGTACCCGCTTTTAATTCATTGATAACCACACTCTCCAAGCCATCCGTCAATGAGTCGATTACCGTGGATAGAAGATCATGGGTCATGGGGCGCTGCAATCTTACCTGTTCGAGGGCCAGAGCAATAGCCTGTGCTTCAAATTGACCCACAACTATGGGCAGACTCCGGGAATCATCTCCCATGGGTTGCAAAAAGAGGGTGTATCCAGGAGCAGCAGCCTGGGAAAAAAATAGGATATTCTTTACTGTTACATCTATCATAATAACACCGTTATTAACTTACTACCGTTGTTAGGCAAATGTCAAACATTGACATTGAATAAATTGAACTTTCCACCAAATGTGATATTTGACACTTTTTGTGTAGATCTACACAAAATTGACTTTGATTTTCTAGTCTGCTTAGGAGCCGATTTGGCCAGATCCGATTAGTTCTGACGATTGAGTATCAGGTCGGCCAGAGCGTTTAACATACTGGTATCCTTAATGCCAGAAACTTGCAAGAGTTGATCTGCCTCTTTTATCCAAGCCTGAATTAAGTCCTGAGCACGCTCAATAGTTCCGTGTTCGGTCATCCATGACTGCACCCGGTCGCGATCTTTATCGCTTAATCGGTTTGATTTCTGGATTTGCTTCCACTGGCTTAGTTCGTCTTCCGTCAGATTCTTTTTAAGATCTAGCCAAATCCAGGTTTTCTTCTCGTTGAGCACATCACTCCCCAGGCTTTTTCCCATGGTATCAGAAGAGGAAGTGACCTCCAAAATGTCATCCTGCATCTGGAAGGCACGTCCCAACAGAAGTCCAAAACGAGAGAGGGCTGCAATCGTCGGTTCATCTCCACCACCGATAATCCCACCCAACTGACAGGCGAGTCTGATGAGGGCACCAGTCTTAAGATCAATCATCATTTCATATTGATCAGGTCTAATGTCAATACTTTCCCCAAACTGCATATCCCAGCCCTGACCTTTGCAGACATCCATGGCACCATCGTTAAATGCCCGAAAGATTTGTGGAAAGTGTGGCGATTCCACTTTAGCTAGGAGTTGATAAACATAGATAAGAAGCGTATCCCCGCTAAGTAAGGCTCGGTTTTTGTCAAAAGCCTTATGAACAGTTGGAATACCTCGTCTTAACTCATCTCCATCCATGATATCATCATGTACTAACGAGAATGTATGAAATATTTCCAGAGCCACGCCCACCGAGACAGCGGCTTTCCAGTTACCCCCCACAGCTTCTGTGGCAGCTAGGCAGAGTGTTGGCCGAATCATTTTTCCCGCTCCATTCAAAGCGTATCGCATTGGCTCAAATAGATAAGCAGGTTCTATTTCAAATTGAGGATGTTGCAACTGTTGTCGAATAGTATCACGCCATTGATCCAGTTTCTGCTCAAGTTCATGGTTCATAAATTTATTAACTCACTCTCTTAAGTAACTCTCTATTTCCGATGAGGTCTTTGATGGATTTAGTCCCAGTGCCGAACATTGCTATTTTCAATGTCTCTTTCCACACCAATAGGGTCTCGATGAGCTGTTCCGGCCCAGCTGATAACGCTTCCTTCAATATCTGTCCAGCTATCCCACCCAGGCTTGCCCCCAGAGCAAGAGCCTTGGGTAGATCCATAGGCGAAGTTAGGCCTCCACTGGCAATCACAGTTAATTCAGTTTGGAGATTTTCCAGAACAAGGGCTGTAGGCTCACCCCAATTGGCAAACTCTGCCGCAACCCGTTTCAAGCCTAAACTTTCCTGAGGTAGTCGCTCTTTTTCAATAGATATCCAGTTACTACCACCAGCACCGGCGATATCAACGAATTCTACACCTACATCTTCAAGTCGACAAATCACATCTAAGGAAAGTCCCTGTCCAACCTCTTTGACTATGATTGGAACAGGAAATTCTTTCACCCATTTGCCAATAGAAGTGAGTGCCCCTTTAAAATTGGGTTCACCCTCCGGCTGGAATACTTCCTGTAAAGAGTTTAGATGAATGACTAATCCATCTGCCTGCAATTCATCACAAAAATCCGCTGTTTTATTTAGAGAACTCATGGAAATAATCTGAACTATACCCAGATTGGCAAGGATGACAATACCGGGTGCCGTTTCTCTGGCAACTAGAAAGCTGTCCCTGTTTGATTCATTTTCCAACGCTGCACGTATGCTGCCCAGACCCAGAGCACAGCCTACTTTCTTGGCGGCGCTTGCCAGATTGGCATTGAAATTATAACTCTCTTTGAACCCACCACTCATGGAAGTGATAAGCAGTGGAAAACTCAACTTTTTTCCCAGAAATGTTGTACTGGTATCGATTTCTTGAAGATCCAGCTCTGGAAGCGCATTATGAATGAATCTCCAG
>JABMPR010000070.1 GCA_013202895.1 bacterium
GAACTATCAGAAGAGAAATTATCTAAATCTCTTATCTGCGCACACTGCCGTACAAATCTCAAAAATAAAAAGTACATGGATTTCCTCGAATTTCTGATGGTTGCAGAAATTGTGGATGATATTGACTTTTTTGATGAATCTGTCTACGGTGACGAATACTTGAGATTTGAGCAGTCAGATTTTGATGATCAAGACTTGCCAGATACTCAGGCTGCCGAAATTGATTGGGATAAAGATCCGGACCACACTGAAGAAGAGTGGGGTGAGGATAATCCTAATCTTTCCAGCAATAAGCCCTGGGACTCTTAAGTCACTAATTAGTTTAAGCAAGGAATGGTTATGGATAGCAAGAAACAGCAGGCACAGCAAATACAGATTCAGGTTAATGATAAAGTAGCTGATGGTGAATATGCCAATCTAGCCATCATTACTCATTCGGGTGCTGAATTTGTCCTGGATTTTGTGCGGGTCATGCCTGGCTCGCCAAAGGCGAATGTAAGATCAAGAGTGATTATGGCTCCCAGTCACACCAAAGCCTTAATGCGTGCACTGGAGCAAAACATCACGAAGTATGAGACTGAACATGGGGAGATCAAAATGCCAGATCCCATGGCATTCCCAGGTATGAAATCTGGTCCCAAAAATATGCCTAATTAAAGCTTTAACAACAATTCATAGAAAAGGGTTCCTCGGAACCCTTTTTTTATACCTAATTCAAACTTATTCGAATTGGCTGCCCTCACACTTACAAGCGAGAAATTGAAGTAATTCAATTCATACATCCATAGGCTGGCGGTTGAGCGGAAATCTTCCGGTTGTCAGGATAATCAGATAGCGCGGAAAAAATTACGGCTTCTTAACAGGAGGGTATTGCTGACGACTGAAACAGATGAGAATGCCATTGCCATTCCAGCAAACATGGGGTTGAGTAAAGTTCCAGTAAGGGAATGTTGTATTTAAAATTTGATTGCCAAAGGCATGTATTAGGTGTGTTATTTGAAATCTATAGAGATGGATTATAGGAGGAGTAGTGCACGAATGCTAAGCAAAGCCTAATAAATATGATAATACGAGTCATAATAATGCTTGATTGTCTTGCATAAAAAATATATGGTTTCCGATGAAAATATTTAATGTAAATATGGCAACAGCTGGACTCCTGGCAATACTGATGGGGAGTTGCAGCGATATGGGAGAACCAGAGATTTTCCTGCCTAATCTGGTTCTGGGGGTAAGTGATATTGATTTTTCAATCAATACAATTGGTACTTCACAAACCCAGCATATCCAAATAGTCAATAGCGGGGAGGGTGAGCTAATTGGTAGTCTGACGTTGGACCAATCCGATGTGGTTTTTAGTTTGCAGCCCTCCGGTGCGTTTGTCTTAGACGCCGACGACACCCTGGATGTGGCTGTGACATTCAGTCCAGAAGCCCAAACCACTTATTCCGCCAGTATTCTGCTCTCTAGTGATGATCCAAGTCAACCAGAAATCATGATCATTTTGAGTGGCGAGGGTACGCCAGTTCCAGTTCCAGTCCTGTCACTTTCCACAAGTCAATTGGATTTTGGGACAATTGTAAGTGATGAAAGCAGTCAGCTGGAGCTGATGCTATCCAGTACAGGAACTGATACCCTGCTTATCGAATCCATCAGTATAGATCTCGCCGTTTATCAAATAGATTTGAGCTTGCCCCTCAGCCTAATTCCGGGCGAATTTGAATTGCTTACCCTGACATTCACTCCAGGGTCAGGCGGCGTATTTGGAGCTGAGATGACCATCCATTCAAATAGTTCAGGTTCACCACACCAGGTCAGTCTCAGTGGGGCAGCCGAAAACCGGATTAGCTACTCCACTTCCGTGCAACCTGTGTGGGACGCCAATTGCACAAGCTGTCATGGGGGCAGTGGGGGATTGTTCTTAAGCTCTTATACTCAGTTGATGGCCGGAAATTCAAACAATCCACCTGTAGTAATCCCCTTTGATGGAGCCAATAGTCGAATAATTAAAAAGCTGAGAGGTACAGCGGGCGAACGTATGCCTTTTGGCGGTTCGCCCATCGAACCGTCGATTATCGCCGTCATCGAAACCTGGATTGACCAAGGAGCATTAAACAATTGAATACGTTAATTAAAGTTATTGTAATGAGTCTTATTGCCGGCAGTCTGTTTGCGTTGCCTCGATTTGCCATGATGGAAGAGGTCAACTGCGTTACCTGCCATTCATATGGGGGAGGTGGCGCGGGTAGAAATAGCTATGGAAAAGAGTATATCAGGGAGAGTCTGGTTTATAAAGATCTTAGCTATCCCTGGATCAATGAAGAGAGCGAATCCTCCTTCGGCTTTGGTTTGGATACCAGATATCAAATGATTTCTAAGGCCGATACTGATATAAGGCATTTTCCAATGCAACTCGCGCTGTATGCCAATGCAGAATTGGATAACCTGGTCATCCATGGAGAAGTAAATCGGATTAACGATGAATTCAGAATCAGCGGTGGGATACGTTACGAGGGTTTGCCTCTGGAAAGTTATGTAACTCTGGCAAAAGCACTCCCGATTATGGGTTGGAAGATTGATGATCACACGGTTTTTACTCGCGGTGGAAATTTGAGTGTTCTGGGATTACCCAGGGAAGGTATGCCTTATACGCCATATATAAAAGCCCCCCTCATGGCTGAATTTGGTAGTGTTCCACTGATGGGTTTTGAAATCTCCTTGATGGCTGGTACACCTATTATCAATTCCGCGGATTCGGTAGATGTACCATACTTCACTGCGCTCAGGGCAAACTACAGTTACTCCGGTGATTTTTATGGTGCCAGAGTGGGTATTGCATTTCTTGACGATGCTCAACAAAGCAATGCGCAGGTCGTTACCTGGGGTCTATCAATCATGGGTTTTGTGTGGTTAGGAGAGATCTCCGAATTGGATGGCTGGCCTGAGACCGATTTGACAAATTTTGCATCATTTCAACAGTTGAGTTATCGTATTGTTCAGGGGCTGGATTTGATCGGTCGTTATGAATTTTTTGATCCTGATGAAGATTTATCCAATGGTGCAATTGAACGAATGACACTGGGAATTGAGATGTTTCCAATACCCGGTATGGAAATCAAGCTAAGCTATCGAAGCAGTCAACTCGAGCTGCCGGAAAATGCTCCTGAGGCTCAAGGTCAATACCTGACTCAATTCCATTTCTATTTATAAAAATTGTAGCCCTCATTTGGAGATTTCCGTTTGAGCCTATGTAATACTTGATGATGCCCGGATCATTCTAGTGGGCGATCCTATTTATCGAGATTTAGAAAAATTATTGAAGTGAAATACGAGGTTCCTGGCTACTATTACTGATCTCACCGATGATTCGGGCTTCTTCAACACCCGCTGCATGGAGATCGCTCAGTAAGTTTTGAGCGTTTTCTGCCGCGAGACTTATAAGAAGACCACCAGAAGTTTGGGGATCAACAGCTATCAATTCCATCGATGAATCCACCTCTGAACCAATAGTCATTCTTGGTTTATAATATGAATGATTACTTTTGAGGCCTCCGGGATAGATACCTTGCTTAACCCATTCCAGGCTGCCTGGAAGTAAAGGTAACTGATCAGTAAAAATATTCGCGTCCATTAAACTGGCATCGAGCATTTCAAAAAGGTGACCTACAAGTCCATAGCCTGTCACGTCAGTCATGGCATGGATGTCATATTTGACCGCAATATCTGCTGCGTATTTGTTTAATCGGATCATACTTTGAGTCATGGCCTCGACTTGATCTTTCTTAGCTTTTTTCTGCTTCAAGGCGGTGGCAACGATGCCAGTACCCAGGGCTTTGGTTAGGATTAAAGCATCACCGGAACGAGCGCCCTTATTTGTGATCAATTTATCGGGATGAATTGTGCCAGTTACCGAAAGACCATATTTAAGCTCATCATCCTTTACTGAATGACCACCAGCCAGAACAGCACCAGATTCGTTAATTTTATTGAGTCCGCCTCTGAGGATTTCCTTCAGGATTTCATTGTCCATTGTCTCAACGGGAAAGGCAACGATATTCAAAGCGGTTACTGGTATAGCGCCCATGGCATAAATATCACTAAGGGCATTTGCTGCAGTGATCTGACCAAAAGTGTAGGGATCATCAACAATGGGGGTGAAAAAATCCAGCGATTGGACTATAGCTATATCTTCACTGAGTTTATACACAGAGCTATCATCGCGGTGATCTATACCCACGAGTAGGTTGGGATGTGACTTTAATTCAATCCCACAAAGAATATCGTCCAGGTCCCCTGGACCAATTTTCCCTGCTCAGCCGGCGGCTTTGACTTTGGCGGTCAGATTTATTTCTAGATTCTTTGTCATCATTTGAAAGTAACCCGATGACCTGAAGACTCAACGCCAAAACTGATCCAGGTGATAATGATTTTATGTTGAAATTGACATATCAGCGGCCTATGATTCAGGATGCTAATTCGTACCACCTCAGCGCTTTTACTGCTTTTCCTTCTGGGATGGGTAATTATCTCTTGCAATGCTGTGGAAACATCCACTTCAAGTGAGGTTATGTATTTTATTCTCATCGATAGATTTGTCGATGGTGATCCAGGCAATAATGCAGGTGGTGTTGCCGAGAGCTATCTGCCTTATGCGGGACATAATCCTGAGGCATTAAAACATTACCAGGGTGGAGATCTGGCAGGTGTAGTCCAGAGTTTGGACAGTCTCAAAGCCCTGGGTATCAGCATGATCTGGATATCGCCTTTTCTTGATAATTCGAATACGGACTATGTTGGCTGGTGGCCATACCATGGCTATCATCCCATCGATTTCTATGCTGTGGATGAACATTTTGGTACCATTGAAGATCTAAAAATTCTGGTAAATACGGCACATAATAAGGGATTGAAAATCATTTTTGATATGCCCTTCAATCAAACCGCGGCTGATCATCCCTGGCTTTTGGACAGTACAAAAAAGGATTGGTTTCACTATGATGACCAAGGCCAACCGTTTGATATTACAGACTGGTTTGATCAGAATCAGATTGAAAGGGGCGAGCTCCACGGTCTTCCAGATTTAGCCCAGGAAAATGCAGAAGTGAGTGACTACATATATAATGTCTCGAAGTATTGGATTGAAGAAACCGGGTGTGACGGATTCAGGCTTGATGCCGTAAAGCACATCCCTCGGGCTTTCTGGGAGAAGTATAATAACAAGATAAAAGCGCTGGCAGGTAGCGATTTTATGTTATTTGGGGAGGTCTTCTGGGGGGAAGCTGAACGCATCAAACCCTATCTAGACAGCGGATTTGATTTTCTTTTTGATATTCCAGGCTATTACGCCATCCGAAATACTTTCAATAAGGGAGGGGCGATAAAGGATTTTTCAGCCTTTTATCAAACCACATCTGAGGTATTGGGTGGCAGCTCTTTTGCGACTCTCATCGACAACCATGATGTTGCCCGTTTTAATGTCGGTCTAGGCGAAAATGGTTGGCAGAAACAGTACCTCGCACTGAGCTGGCTGTTTACATCACCTGGTATTCCAGTTATCTATTATGGTACTGAATATGGCATGCCGGGATTCGACCCTATAGCTGCTCATGGTGAGCCCCAGGATTATCTTAATCGCTTGCCCTACCCACTAAACCCCAGCGATATGGAACAAAGTCATCGTAGGCAGTTTATCGACTTAACCAGGCTGAGGCATCAATTCGCCGCTTTATCAGCAGGCCAATTTAGGGAAGTCTATAAGGATTGGTCCGTATATGCTTATTTGAGATATCTACCCCATGAGCAATTATTAATAATTTTGAATCACTACTGTCCGGTTAAAATAAAGCCATTTGAGGTATAGTTTCTCTAGCCTTATTAAGCGTTTTCACGTTTAAAGACA
>JABMPR010000005.1 GCA_013202895.1 bacterium
GATAGTGAGTTACTGTTACTTTCGGGAGAACTATTAAAAAAATATGAGGCTAAGCTCATCGATGTAGAAACACACGGTGTACTGGGAATTCAATTTCTTGCATATACTATGGCTCGACTTGTTCAGGTGGCTGGATCTCCTGAGATTAAAACCAAATTGTTCGCTGATCCAGATTTACAGCATCTTCTTGAAACTGGACGGTTGAGAAACAATGTATTTCTTGGCGATCTGGTGCAAGCCGTCAATGACTTATCGATGAAATAAAAAGAGGTGAGGATTAGGACTATGAAAACGAACATTTCAAAAAGAAGCACTCTATTTCTGCTAACATTTATTTTCAGCTTTCAAATGCCAGGCATGTTAAAAGCTTCAGACACTTACGTGTACACTCCAGAAGGGCGGTCAGTACCTGCTGACACTCCAACTGAAATGACGGCAGAGCAAATTGAGGCTGCTGATGAATATATTGAGGATTATTTTTTAAGTGGTGGACCCGAGCTCAATGCGGTGAAAATTGAAAGCGCGAGTAACAAATATAACTGTCATGGCTATGCATGGCATCTTTCTGAAGGTCAAGCTGATAAAGTTTGGATTGGTACACGGGAGGATCTCGATGTCGAAATTTATTACTGGACAGATGGTGCATGGTCAAATGACTCGCAACCTTCCTATCAAACTAGTACTGAGGCAACCGCAACTCACGCTTGGTACTCAGATGTAGGGGACGACCATTCGGTTAGGAAAATCCAGAATTCTTACCCCGTAGCTGTTAGTGGTGGACGTGATTACATATCCAAGTGGGGTTACTTTGGATTATATCAGCATGAGAAAGGACATGATATATATAAGTTGGAGTCAACAACCGGATTCGCATTCAAGAAAGTAAAAACCACGCATGGTGGGACATTAACAAATTATAATAAAACGTGGGTTGGAGCAGGGGAAATTACCCACACTATTTCCTCTGATGTTCTGATAGCTTCTGGAAAATATCTTAGATTAAAATCTGGAACAACAGTTGATAGAGATTCTTATTTTATCCAATCTCAAGGTACTGGTAAAATAATTAAAGAAGCTAGTGTAACCATCGATGATGAGCAAATTCAAATTTTAGATGGAGCCGTTTTAAGGGGGGTGCATTCTACTCTTCTATCTACTTTGAGTTATGAGAATAGCGATAATACTATCGAAGTTGATGGTGGAACGCACACTATTAATTCAAGCCGATCGATTGCTTCCGGTGTGACTCTTGATCTCGACGATGCTAGCATCGCTGTTACCTCAAGTGCAGTGTTAACGGTTTATGCTGGATGTACGTTTAATTTTTCTAGCGGAAAAAGTCTCGATATTAATGGGGGGGCTTTGGATGTGAATGGATCTGAATATAATAGAGTAACATTTACATCAACTGCTACGTGGGAGGGTCTTGATTTTGATAGTAGTACCGATAACGATTTAAATTGGTGTATTATTAATAATGGCACAAATGGGATTCATATGTATGAATCCTCTGGTGATATCTACAATAGTAAAATTCATGATAATTCCTCAAGAGGTCTTTATCTATATGATAGTGATGTAGAACTGGTGAATAATCTGATATTAGAAAATGGATCACATGGTATTGAAGCTGGCTATTACAGCAATATTGACTATTCAGATTATAACACGATTGACGATAATGGGGGATTCGGTATTAGCTGCCATCACAATGCATACGTGGAATTTGGCTATCCTGGTGGAACGGGTTGGGGTTATAACCATATTGTTTACAATCAAAATTATGGTCTGTTTGCAATATATGCTGGAGATATATTTTTAGGTTCCTCTGAATACAATGGAAGAAACACAATAACTGCGAATTACGATTATCAAGCATATGCAAAATATGGTGCGGATATTACTGCTCAATATTGTTGGTGGGATGGAGAACAGAGTAATATTTATACATGTTGTGCAGGTACAATTGATAATAGTAATCACTTAGGTTCTGATCCTGGAGGTGGGTCTGATCTGAGTAAAATTGCGAATGGGGATAACTTTGCTGGGGATAATAGATATGCTGATTATGATCCTGAGAATCCAGACACTACCCGATTGACACATTTATGGCCCTTCGCGAAAGATCAGCTCTATGAGGGTGATTTCCAGGGAGCGGTTTATACTTATATGCAGTTGATAAGAAACTTTCCAGCATCTGATGAGGCATGGATGTCCCTTTTCAAGCTGTTTCGAATCTCAAATTCTCATAGTGAAGAATTTAGCCAAGACAGTTGTAGGGCATATATGTCTGATGTAAGAAATAATCTCGAATATCCAGACATGCTAACGCAAACCGCATCTGACTACCTAGTTGAACTTTATAGACGTTCTGGAGATTTTATCACTGCCATGGAGATATGTGAAGAGATTCTCAGTGAATCAACCAATCGAGAGAGCGAGCAAATAACGCTATTTCAATTGTTTAGCATTCATAAGTATGATAGACAGGATATTTCAATGGCAAGACGTTATCTCGAAACTCTTAATGAAGAGTTTCCAAATTACCCACCTACCTTAGAAGCACGCCATTTGATGGGTGAAAATGTAGACTGGTCTGTGATGATTCAACCAGGAGTGGATGAACAAGAAACTCCAAAAGCTACTATCAATCCAGTAGACTACGAGTTAAGGAACAATTACCCTAACCCCTTCAACCCAATAACCTTGATCAAATATTCACTCCCAGAGTATAGTGATGTAAGAATTTCTATATATGATTTCCTAGGAAGGGAAGTGATTACATTAGCTAATGAGAAGCAGAGTGCAGGCAGAAAACAAATCAAATGGCAAGGTCTAGATCATTTGGGTAATCCAGTAGCTTCAGGTATGTATGTTTATACAATAAATGTAAAATCATTAGAGAGTGGACGTCAGTTTGGTGATGCAAAGAAAATGATTTTGATTAAGTAAGATATATTGGATAGTCTGCCTTCGACACTTACTGGTCGGGGGTAGGTATCTATGTGTATTTTCAGTGAAAGTGTCGACAAGCAATTAAAATACAAGATTAATTCATTTTAATTGAGAGTTCCAACCTCCTTCTAAATTGAATACTATGAATGACTTATTATTAGAAATAGAAAAATGTTTAGAGTCTGGGATTCCAACAAACGATCTTGTTCAACTAGCTGCAAATGCGAGTTTGATTGGTGAGAACTCAGATTTAGAAAACCTAAGTAAACTGATGGCTGAGGAGTATCTGGCTCCTATTGCGATTGCGAGTTTTCCTGGTTGGGGAAAACGAGGTATTGAAAAACTTGTAGAATATGCTTTTGACCACAATCAAAAACTAAAGACCAATACCCGTGCGATGGAATGTGCCATTTGCATCTCTCAAGGAGTAATCCCTAGCTCTGACGATATCAAATATCTACCGAAACCATGGGATGAATACAGAAAGTATTCCATCGGTGAAGATGATTCAAACTTTTGTCTTTTTAATTTACGTGACAGGTTGTTAAGGACATTTGATGATGATTATGAAAAAGGATCATTCCTACTGCTTCTAGCAGCAAAGTCAATGCAATACTTTGCCGATGAACAAAATACTCGCTCTCAAGTCGACTATTTATTGTCATTGATATTAGACAATAGATTATCGTTGAGCTCTTCAACGATAAGTAAGTTACAGAAAGCAATTGATGATGCACCAGAGAAGGAGGAGCAACTACAAAAGTTGCTTACTGAGCATCCTGTTTTACTCGACCCATTTGTAATCGAACTATTTTCAAAACAGCAAATGGGAAATGACTTTATCACTGACTTTGTAATAAGACGAACCAATAATCAGTATGTTTTGGTTGAGATAGAAAATTCTACTGACAAACTTTTCAATAAAAATGGAAGTTTCTCATCGGCCCTCATGGAAGCAGTTGCCCAAGTCCGTGATTTTCAAGCATGGGTATCTGATAACTTGTCTTATGTACAAAAGAAGCTACCTGAAATTAAACATCCTGAAGGTTTAGTTGTAATTGGTAGAAGTACTGAGCTGTCTGAAATAGAAAGGAAGAGGCTCACCGAAGAGAATCACAGTCGAAGGGGGCACATTAAAATCGTAACATATGACGATCTTTTGGCTATCTCAACAAGTGTTCATAAAAATATCATAGAAAGACCAATAGTTCGAAAAAGCAAAGAGACAAAATGCATCTAACGAGCGTTTATAACTGACAGGCTCAAGAAAGGTATGTTTTATGGGGGATCAAATTATTAGCCAACATTCATCCTATTCTGGGGAAACTATAGACGATCTGATGCACAAAGTGTATGAATCAATTCTTGAATATGGTAAACCCATTAATCCTACAAAGGGCCCTACTAAAGAAATTACTGGTATACTTCTAGAGTTAAAAAATCCGCGAGCAAGACTTAGCAGGACAGAAACTAGAGGAAAAGTATTCAGCTGCTTGGGTGAACTATGTTGGTATCTGGCTGGCAATGATGAGTTGGAATTCATTAAATACTATATACCAAAATATGATGATTGCCATGAACAAGGAATTATTCATGGTGCATATGGACCTCGCTTATTCAATAGGAGGGGAGAAGTGGACCCCATGTGTTGGACAGTA
>JABMPR010000071.1 GCA_013202895.1 bacterium
ATATCACCAAAACTAGTAAATATGACATCGGGACGGCTGGCTATTTCGATGGCTCTGTCAATTATCTCAAGTGGTGTCACGCAGACTGGACAACCCGGTCCGTGTACCAGTTCAATTTCTTTTGGAAGGACCTGGTCAATCCCATTGAGAATAATTGAGTGAGTTTGACCCCCACAAATTTCCATAATTACCCAAGGCTGGGTAGTAGTATTGTGAATTTCAGCCAGAATGTTTTTCGCGATCACTGGATCACGAAATTCATCGAGATATTTCAATTTGGACGCTCCAGCTTTCCAAGATTAATGCCTTCTGCTTGAGCCGCATCAATTACTTCATCCCAGGCATCAAATGACTTTTGGGCTTCTTCTTCATTTAAAATTTGCAATGCAAACCCAGCATGAACGATGGTGTATTGACCTATTTCGATCTCAGGAACATATTCCAGACAGGCTTTACTCACCGATCCTGAAAAATCAATATTGCCCATTTTGAGTCCGTTCTCATCAAAAATTTCAAGCACTTTCCCCGGGATTGCTAGACACATATTTTATCCTGATTTAAAAGTTTAAAGGGTCCATTGCGTTTTTGGCATCTGAAACATCATCAAGATACACCAATCAAACAGTCTTTTTTTAATAGTTTTGAATACCAAAAACATTTTTGATATCCACTCGCATTCCGCATGAATTCAGTAAATAAACCTCCTAATATAGTACAAATCTAAGTCATTTTATAGGTGGGACTTTTGGTAAGGAGCCTAACCGTGTGGGTAATTTAATATTTCTTGCCCAATTGCCACCTGACCCAGCGCAATTCCTCCATCATTGGTAGGCACCTGGTGGTGGGTGAAAACCTGAAAATTCTCAGATATCAATGCTTGAACCAGACCCTCGAATAAAAGATGATTCTGAAAAACACCCCCACTTA
Source organism: bacterium (assembly GCA_013202895.1). Taxonomy (GTDB): domain Bacteria; phylum Fidelibacterota; class UBA8477; order UBA8477; family JABMPR01; genus JABMPR01. The sequence continues at coordinate 928 of JABMPR010000071.1, forward strand.
ACACAATCTCATTAATGTTGGATTTCTTGTGGAGAATAATTGCAAGAGCTACAAATGTTTTTATAAGACTGTGATGAAACCATTGGCTTAGAGCCGTCACCGATTTTCCAGAATTTATTCTGGAAACAAGTTGCACTATAATATTGGAGATTGAGATGATACTTTGTCCATTCTTCTCAATAACCTCGAAAATACTATAATCAGACCCCAGGTCATTATTGGCTAGCTGCATGAATTCGATGGCAGCCTGTGCCTCGTATCGGATTTCCTGTCTACCACCTGATAGTGCAGCTACGGCATCAAATAGTCTTCCGCAGCTGCTTGTCAGGGGTGAATTTATGCTTTGTTCAATCATCTGGATAATGGACCCTGTGTCCCTGTGACGCAAGCTGGGAATATCCGGAAGTTTTGACCCGAAAGTCTGGTGAAGATAGCTAAGACCGATGCGCCAGGGTGCCTTAATAGCAGCCTCGCCTCCTGGCAATGGCATGGGATCAAAGTATGCTTCTCGCTGGAATCCAGAAAGATCCCCAATCAGAAACTCACCACCCCAGATCGTACCATCGCTGCCAAAACCAGTACCATCCATAATGATTCCTATGACTGGTTTATTGAGTCCATTTTCCAGCATGCAGGACGCAAGATGAGCATGGTGGTGTTGAACACCATGGACTGGGAGAGCCTGCTCAGTAGCCCATTTTGTGGAAAGATAGCCCGGGTGTAGATCATGCATTATCAGCTCGGGTTTAATTTTAAAAATACATTGTAGATGTTCGATGGTCATTTGAAAGAAATCAAATGCTTCCAAGTTCTCAAGATCACCAATATGCTGGCTGAGAAATACCTTGTCCTCACTGGAGATGGCAATGATATTTTTTAACTCTGCACCAACAGCCAGTACTGAGGGTCCTTTTTCCTTTAAAAAAATGGGTGCCGGAGCAAACCCCCTACTGCGTCTAATCGGGCGAAGCTTTCCATCCATTTCAATGACAACCGAATCATCCGACCTTAGATAAATATCCCGGTTGTGGAGTAGAAAATGATCCGCCATTCCTGATAGACGAACGAGAGCCTCTGCATTGTCAATGCAAATTGGTTCTTCACTGAAATTAGCGCTGGTCATAACCAAAATATCAAGGCTGCCACTAAATAGAAGGTGGTGCAAGGGTGTGTAGGGCAACATGATTCCCAATCTGTCATTGCCAGGAGCCAGGTTTGGCGCCAGATCCAGATCGACCTGCTTTTTTGCCAGCACAATGGGAGCCTGAACGGAATCTAAGCTGGCGGCCTCGTTCTGTGTGAGGTGGACCAGACGTCTTGCAACTATCATGTTCCTTACCATGAGGGCGAAAGGCTTCTCGTCACGTCCCTTGCTCTTGCGCAAGCGTGCGATTGAATTTTTATTCTTCGCATCCACAGCCAAATGAAATCCACCTAGTCCCTTAATGGCTAGAATATGACCTTGAGCTAGAAAGTCAATTGCCCCTTGAATAGGATTTTCCGTTTCAATAGTTGTTCCCCCGCCATCACAAAGCCAGACTTGTGGACCACATATCTGGCAGGCATTGGGTTGGGCATGAAAGCGGCGGTTCTCAGGATCCTCATACTCTGCCTTACATTCCAGGCAAAGCGGAAAATGTTTCATAGATGTATAGGGACGGTCATATGGGATATTTTCTATGATGGTGTAACGGGGACCACAATTGGTGCAATTGATAAATGGATAGTGAAATCGACGATTCTTTGGATCAAAGAGTTCATGGTAACAATCTTTACAAACCTTAACATCTGGTGAGATGAGTGTCGAAACGCTGATATCGTCATATGATGCAATAATGGTGAATACCCCATCTTCGGTTGGCGGCAGATCTTCTGAGGTAGTCGAAATAATTTTTGAGAGGGGAGGGGCTTCTGGGATGAGTCTGGCATCGAAGGTTTTATGCTGCTGAGATGAGCCCTGGATCTCAACCCTGACACCCTCAGATGTATTGGAGACGCTTCCGGAAAGACCGATCTCACGAGCTAGTTTATAGATATATGGGCGGAAACCCACGCCCTGAACAATTCCATTAATGATCAGACGACGTCTAATTAGGCTGCCAGGTTTGAGGTTTGTAAGCTAATGAAAATGCCGAATTTGTGGAATTCTTACACCCTTGAACAAGCTCAGGGAGAAAATAATTTATCCTGTTGATTATCGAAAATCCAGGGACAGATGAGACCAGATCGAAGTTGAAAAACGAGGACAGGGGGATCACTATGATCGTCAATGTTGTTTCTTTATATTTTCCCGTAACCAGGTGTTCCAGGCTGGAAGACCTTCACCACTTGTTGCCGAAATTTCAAAAAACTTGAGGTGATGATTAACCTGTAGCGCACGTTCCCTGCATTTTTGTACATCGAATTGAACATGAGGCAGGAGATCTATTTTGTTGATAATACAGATATCTGCAGCGTCAAACATGGTGGGATATTTTTCAGGTTTGTCGTCACCCTCTGTTACGCTGATGATAACCACCCGTTTGTCCTCCCCTAAATCGAATAAGGCCGGGCAAATCAGGTTGCCTACATTTTCAATAAAAAGCAGTGAATTATCTTCCAACTCCAATTCTCCGCAAGCAGTATGAACCATATCCGCGTCAAGATGACAACCATTCCCTGTGTTTATCTGAAGAACAGGAACTCCGGTTGCTGCTATTCTATCGGCATCATTCATGGTTTGTTGGTCGCCTTCGATCACTGCACACGGTACTCCTTCTAAATCGCTAAGTGTTTTTTCAAGGAGTGTGGTTTTCCCAGATCCCGGTGAACTCACTAAATTGACTGTGAAGATGTTTTTGGCTTCAAAGTAGCCTCGATTTCGCTGCGCCTGAAGACTGTTTTCCCCCAGAATATCCTGTTCAACAGCAATACTTCTAATGTGTGTATGATCATGATTGTGATCATGGGTATGGAGGAGACTATCACCGTGATGATGAAGTTTATCACCATGTTTTCTATAAGTTACAGCTTCCCCAGGTGTGCCACATCCACAAGTATCACACATTATATAATCCTCATATCTATCATCTAATTGACTGTGACAGCTTTAAGACGCAGCTCTCGACCTTGATTAATATCAACCTTGTAACTTTCACAATTAGGGCATAGAGCCATGAAACTATCTATCTCAAACTCAGTTGCACAATCCAGGCAATGTCCACTACCTGAAATCTCATTGATCACCAATTCAGAACCCTCTGCGAGCGTGTTTTTGCAGACAGAATCATAACAAAATTTAAGGGAATCGATCATGACGCCTGCAAGTTTTCCAACGTCAAGCTCAATAATTGAAATAGTTGAAGCGCCCTCGGATTGAGCTTCTTTACATGCAATGTCAACAATATTCATGGCAATGGACATCTCGTGCATTGATTCTCAACTCCTCCTTCCTGATCAACAAATGCAATTATAATGCCTTTATTGGCTAGTTCAATAGAATATCCAATTTACACAAAAAAATTGTTATTGTGACCATCAGTGATTCAAAATCTTAGGTCTGGGTGTGGTGTAGCTGAGGAGTGGGTGATTCAAGAAATATTAGTACTTATCCAATGTTATGCTCTTTGCAGTAAGGTTGAGCAACAGATCAAGAGAAACCTTGCAACAGTTTTATGTCTTCACCAGGGTATAGGTTTACCCAAGGATAGCTGAAACCAGCAACACAACATCCTGAATATTTATATCCGTATCCAGATTGAAATCGGCGGCAAACACGGCATTACCTTCAAGAAACGAGGTTCCCATGATATGGGCAACCAATAAAACCAGGTCCTGGACATTGATCATGGCATCCATATTTAAATCACCAGGAATAAAAGCTGATTCTCCTGCATAAAAAAGACGGATATCATCTACAGCAGCTTCCACCAGTGAACCATCACCGGCATCTTCGGCGATAAACCGGAGCTGGATAAAAGTTGAATTTGGCAGATAGTTATCTAATAGAAATTGTTTCTCGCTCCATGAGTTATTGGATTCATTGGTTTGTTCCAGAGTAATCCAGAGATCATCCTGATTCCGCACCATAACCTGCCAGGTATCTGATCCTGGACTAAAACCCAAATCGTTGCTGTACCATCTCCAATAGCTAAGGATAGGTGATACACCAGCTGTGATCGGGAGCTGTGGACTTTCCAGAGTCGTCCATCCACCATCCACATCATTGGCACCTGCATTGTCACCAGTGAATATGGCATTACCAGTCACAAAACATATAGTTCCACCAGGCGTATGATCGTCCTCAGGTTGAACCGGATCTGCACCTTCCCAAGTACCTACGGGATCTTCCCTGATCCAAATACCTGCACTGGCATTATCCCCAGCGATACCCAAAGACCAGCTCTGATTTGTTTCGACATCATCATAACTAATCGTGTTGAAGAAACCCAGTGAACCAACCAGGAAAAAATGTGGGTTTGTTGGAGCGCTGATTGGATGGTAGGCTTCGTTGCCGGCATCATCCGCCACATGTATATAATATTCTACGACTGAACCACCAGCTTGGGATGGAATATTTGTGCTCCAGATACCAGGCATGTCTTCAACCATATCAATATCGGTAAAAATACTCCCGGACACTGAATAATTCAGGGTAACCGTCAGGGCAACACCATCCCCGGCGAAAATTTCAGCTGAGATAGGGATAGGTTCGCCAGGATCAGTAATGTTCATCTGGGGTGTGTGACTGATGTTAAAAGCAGACAACGCCTTGAGAGAGTTCACTCGAAAACCCATCTGGAGACTGCCCACATCATCCCCATCAAGTAATCTGCTTTCTATATCATCTACACTCATACCCGGGTATTGTGATTTAACCAGTGCTGCGACTCCAGCAACCAGGGGCGTCGCCATTGAAGTGCCATCCCAGGCAGCATAAAGGTTGTTGTGTGCGGGATTCTCAGGATCTAGGCAACTCCAGATACCCGTACCAGGTGAGCACATATCAACCCAGGCACCATAGTTTGAAAAACTGGCACGACCATCTGATGGGTTGGTTGCTCCGACACAGATCACACCATCATTGGCACCTGGATAATGGGGTGATGAGGAATTGTCATTACCTGCGGCAAAAAGAACAACACAATTCTGCATATTCCGAGCATACAATATGGCACTCTGGATTGTTTCCGAACTGCCACCCCCCCCCCAACTGTTGCTAAGAATGTCAGCACCATTATCGGCAGCGTAAATCAATGCATTTGCTGCAGCCACATCAGAAACGTATGGAAATATTTTGCACGCCATAATCTTGGAATTGTGTGAGGTTCCTGCGATACCTATAAGATTATTGGTGACGCCCGCTGCGATACCTGCGCAGTGAGATCCATGATCTTCAGAATTCCAGGGGTGCCAGCCCCACTCATGGTTGACGTCTGCAT
>JABMPR010000072.1 GCA_013202895.1 bacterium
GATTTAGAAAGATCACTGGTGGTCTCTTTCGCGGTCAATGTTTCACCGGGCACATTTAATATCACCTCAGCAATATAATCATTTTTAGTCTTCTCAACGACCATCTTGCAACTAACAATCTTATCATAAATTGGGTCCAAACGGTGATCTACCTCCGCTTGAATATAATCCCTAGTCTTCTCAGATATGTCAAAATGACGGGCGACGATGTTTACCTTCATAGGCTCCTCCAGTTTTATGGTAATTAACAGCCAGCTTTATTTTTTTCCAGCCCTTGGATGGGCCTTTTGAAATGCTTTTTTCATTTTATCGACCTGCACATGTGTATATATCTGAGTCGTCGACAAGTTCGCATGACCGAGTAAATCTTTTAATGCCATGAGATCTGCCCCGGCGTTTAGCAGATGGGTAGCAAAAGTGTGACGCAATACATGGGGACTCATTTTCTTTAACTCAGCAATGGCTTTTATTGCTTTCCTCACACGCAGACGAATCCCATTTGGCCCCAGAGCTGAGCCGTTCTTCCCTAAGAACAATGGCTGATAACTATCCTGATGTCCAAATTTATGCTTTGTTGCGTATTGATAGATCCCAATTGCTTCCCAGGCATATTGCCCAACAGGAACTACCCTTTGTTTTGAACCTTTTCCAAGAACTGTGACTGTCCCCCTTTTCACATTTAAATCAGAAGATTTGAGACCGGCCAGTTCTGAAACTCGAATACCAGTAGAATAGAATAATTCCACGATAGCCAAATCACGTTTTCCCATCCAACTATCTGATTCGCCGAGCTTCTCTAACACGGCTACAATTTGATTTTCAGATAAATAACTGGGGATCACCCCTGGAAGTTTGGGTGTGTGCACATATGCTGCAATGTTCAGGGTCACAAATCCTTCGCGATGCAAGTATTTAAAAAGTGACTTCAGGGCGGCTAGTTTTCTAGCTACTGAGCGGGGTTGCTGATCCAACTCTCCGGCGAGGTGACCCAAAAAACCACGGATGACACCTCGATTAATCTGATCCAGAACATCAAGGCATTCACTATCATTAGCTTCCAGATATAAACAAAACTGGATCAGGTCTATCCGGTATCCTCTTATTGTCTCAGCTGAGTAGCGTTTTTCAACTTCCAGCCAAGTTAAAAAATCCTCAATATGATGCGTCAGAACTGATGCCATTAGTTTTGACTTTCTTCCCTTAAAAGTGTGAGAATCTGTTCAAAGTCATCAGGAATTGGGGCTCTTAAATCCATAACCTTGTCGGTCCTTGGATGTTTGAAAACCAACCTGCGGGCATGTAGTGCTTGCCGATTTATCATCCCCAATAAGTGCGCAGCAAGCTTACGATTATGCATATTTAAAGTGATAATCTTGGAATTCCTCCCATCATAATACGGATCACCAAAGAGTGGATGATTGGTGTGGGTCATATGCACTCGGATTTGGTGAGTGCGGCCTGTTTCTAACTTAACCCGCAACAGAGTAAGAAACTCAAAGCGTTCCAAGACTTCATAACGCGATAATGATGCTCGTCCGCTTTCGATAACGGTATACTTTTTACGGTTCTTAGGAGACCGACCAATAGGAGCATCAATATCTCCTCGATCGTCCGGGAATTGACCCCAGACTAGTGCGTAATAATACTTTTCAATTGTTCGTTTTGAGAACTGGCTTCTCATACTAGCATGCATCCGATTATCCTTGGCAGATATTAACAAACCAGAGGTGTCTTTATCCAGGCGGTGAACAATTCCGGGGCGCAATAAGCCGTTGTCATTTGATAGATGTTCACAATGATAGATGAGTGCATTAACCAAGGTTCCCGTTGCATTTCCGGCACCAGGGTGAACAATCAAGCCAGCAGGTTTATTAACCACGATGAGATAATCGTCTTCATATACTATGTCCAGACTGATGTTCTCGCCATAAAGTGTAGGTGCATAAGGCATATCGTACTCTACACCTATCCGCTCCCCGGGCATAATTTGATGACTTGCCTTTACCTCCTTATCATCAACCATAATTCTGCCTGATTTCAGGAGGATCTGAACCTGGTTGCGTGTGATATGCGATGGCAATCGACTTGCCAGGAATTTGTCCAGACGTATTGGTTTTTGGAGCGGGTCAACAATGACCTCAAATGTCTCAGTTTCGGAGTTGTACTGTTCAGCCTTTGTGATCAGCGTGGAGGATTCCTAACTATTAGTTAATGTGAGAGGGTATTATAAAATTGGAATTGTCCAATAAGTGCACTTGAAACCGCCTGAGTTAAATATAGTAATCAGGGGCTGAAAAGAAAAGATATATGAAGAGTAGAAGTGAGTAATCAGGGTTGAGGCGATAACGGCTTTTCAGCGGATTCGGACTTATCTTTTTTTCTTTCAATAAAAAAGACATAACCCAGATATAGAACCATCCCAACATTCACGGCGCTGTCTGCAATATTGAAGGTTGGCCAGCGTGTAAAGAAGAGCCAATCCGGCCAATCAAAACTGATGAAATCAACAACGTAGCCACGCACTAAGCGTTCTGGAATATTCCCAAAAGCCCCTCCCAGAATGAATGCCAGACCGATGCTGGGTAGAGCGTGAGTATCCTTGTATTGATATAAAAGATAAAGTAGTAAAATGATAGCTCCAATAGCCAAGGTGTTAACCACCGGCATGGGAATAATAGATAAACTGAATATCATATTATAGTTTTCAGCATAATCGAATCTGAAAAATGTCCACCCTGCCGGCCAATTGGGCTTTCCCTTTAAGGCAAGGATAGCCCAGTACTTGGTCCCATGGTCAAGCAATACTATCAGAGCTGAAATGCTCAAATATTTTAGCATTTTGCTAATGTTGTTCGATTCCTACCTTGCAAAGATTTTCTGCAATCTTGAATTCAGCCTGGAAGATGCCTTTCTTGGGACTTAAACTGATTTCCTCAGCTAATATTTCATTGGCAATGTATTCACGATGTTCCTGGATCGCGGCTTGCAGAGATTCATCAGCCTCGATAAAAACGTGAATTCGGTCCGAAACATCAAATTCTGCATCTTTCCGCATGTTTTGTACATTTCGAATAAAATCACGTGCAATGCCCTCACTGATAAGCTCTTCAGTAAGCGCAGTATCAACTGCCACAACCACGCCGGCTTCTTCGACCACAGCTTGTCCCTCTGGCTCAACGCTTGAAACCAGCAATTCAGCCGGGGACAACTCAAAGCTAACGGTTCCGTCACTCAGTTCAATATTTCCACCGGATTTTGTTTTTTTTATCAGTTGCTGGGAATCCGCCTCCCCAATGAGCCTCCTTATTGCACCAAGATCTTTTCCGTATTTGGGACCCAGTAACCCCAAATTCGGTTTAACCTCATATTGAACCAACTCGTCTGCGTTTTCAACGGTTTTCAAGGCCTTGATATTCAGCTCTTCCAATACTTGTTCCTGTAGATCAAAAACAAATGACCTATCAGTGGCATTGGGGAAGTAAACCGAAACATTTGCCAGGGGTTGTCGAACTTTTAAGTTAGCCTTATTCCTGGCTGCACGACCCAATTCAACCGTCTTGATAACAACATCCACTCGTCTCAATAGTGCTTCATCCAACCAGCGCTCCTCGACTTCCGGAAAGCTACACATGTGTATGCTTTGAGGTGCCATGGGGTTTAATGCAAGTACAAGATTCTGGTATATGGCTTCGGTAAAGAAGGGAGCAACCGGAGCCAGTATTTTGCTTAAACTAACAAGGGCTGTATATAGCGTGTGATAGGCCGCCCATTTGTCTGAATCATTCTCACTCTTCCAGAAACGACGTCTTGAACGACGGACATACCAATTTGACAGATCGTCTATGAATCGATTAATTTTTCGCATGAGCTTATCTGTCTGGAAAGATTCATAATCCTTTCTTGCCTGACTTATTAGCTGATTCAGGCGAGCCAAAACCCATTTATCTAGTTCTGTCAATGTCGTTTCATCCAGGGCTGCCAACGGATCAAACTGATCCAGGCGGGCATAGGTTACAAAGAAGGAGTAGGTATTCCAGAGCGTCAGAATCTTGCGACGGACCTCATCGGCTGCTCCATAACCAAAATTCAAATTATTGACCGGCACCTGAGAAGTATACATCCAGCGCATGACATCAACACCCATCTTCTCTGCAGCATCTTCGAACCAAATCGCATTCCCAGCTGATTTGTGCATATCATCGCCATTTTCATCCTTGACCAGGGCGTGGCCCATAATGGTTTTGATAGGTGGCCTGTTTTCCATGACCGTACTCATGGTGAGAATAGCATAGAACCAATTACGGAATTGGCCCGGCAGGGATTCCACTATAAAATCAGCCGGGAACCATTTCTCCCAATATTCAGGATCCAGACGATAATGCATGGTTGAATAGGGTACAATTCCAGCGTCTAGCCATGGATTCCCCACATCTGGAACCCGCGTCCCGATCAGTCCGGTGTCCGGATGTTTGATCTTCACATAATCGATCCATGGTTTGTGGGGGCTGTTACCCTCAAATTCGTCCCAGCCTTCACAGGCTAATTCTTTTAATTCAGTATCCGAGCCTACGACATAGAATGATCCGTCCTCAAAGGTCCAGATTGGCAGCGCCAATCCCCAATACCGCTTTTTGGAGATCATCCAGTCATGCATGTTTTTGAGCCAGTCCAGCTCACGCTCTTTTCCATAAGATGGAATCCACTCCACCTTTTTTGTCACATCGGCGATTTCATGGCGTAATTCATCCATATTGATAAACCATTCATCAACCGGGCGAAATACTAGCTCAGTTCCATGACGCCAACAGATTGGATAGCGGTGGGTAATAGGTTCACGTTTATAGCGTAACCCTTTTTGGGAAAGATCATCAATCAGAGCGTCACCGATATCCATAACATTCTGACCGGTCCAATCACCAAAACCTTCAAGATATTTTCCGAACTCATCAATGGGTTTAATGACTTGAAATCCTAGCTCCTTTGCCAGAGCATTATCCTCTTTTCCACAACCAGGAGCAATATGAACAATACCTGTTCCATCACTTTCCGATATCTCATCCCAGAATATCACGGAATGATGAATATTTGCCTGGACGGGCAATTCATCAAAAGGTCCTCCGTACTCCCACCCATGCATATTTTTGCCTTTGAGTGTCTCCAAAACTTCATAGTCACCCTGCAAAATGGAGAGTCGACCCTGAACCAGATAGAATATTTCATCTTTTTGTTTAACTCTGACATAATCCAAATCTGGATGCACCGCTGCCATCACATTGGATGACAGGGTCCAGGGGGTTGTCGTCCAAACCAGCAAAGATTCGTTTTCACGGTCCTTTAAGGGGAATTTTAAATATATGGATGTATGAGTAAGTTCCTTGTAGCCCTCTGTGGCAATCTCATGTTCTGATAGAGCTGATCCACAGCGGGTACACCAGGGCATAACATCATAGCCTTTATAGATGAGATCACGTTCAAAACATTTTTTCAGAAAACTCCAAATCGTATAATTGTTTTCATCGGACATGGTGTAATAAGAATTGTCCCAATCCATCCAATATCCCATGCGTTTGGATTGCTCGGTCTGAATAGCAGAAAATTTGCGAACCCGCTCTTTACATTTGTTGACAAATTTTTCAATCCCATAGTCTTCAATATCTGTTTTGGATTTGAACCCAAGTTCCTTTTCAACCTCTACTTCTACCCAGAGCCCCTGACAATCAAATCCGTTCTGGTAGCGTAATTCCTTACCCAGCATAGCATGATAACGCTGGAAGAGATCTTTATAGGTGCGCCCCCAGGCATGATGTACACCCATAGGATTGTTGGCAGTAATAGGTCCGTCAAGAAATGACCAACGCGTTTTGCCAGCATTTTGAGCTCTGAGTTTATTAAAGATATCCTCTTTTTCCCAGAATTCGAGTATGTCATGTTCGAGAGAGATAAAATCTACTTTACTTGATACTTCTTTCATCATGGAGCTATGTGTTCCTGTTCTATTTTCCATTCATTTGCCAGATCTTTTACGGGCTCTCTAAAGGCGCGCAATATAGTCGCGGCATTTTCGACATGTCAATGGTGTTAGAATCCACAACCATTTTTCAGGACTTTGGTAATGCGCTGTCTCAAGGACTGATCAGCGTGAAAATAAAAACCCGAAAACTGTCCCGATTTAGCGGCTGGGAGAAAGAAGTGACCCCGAAAAAGCTCGTTGAGCGATCGGGGTCACTGAGGGTTCGGGGGCGGGGTTCCAGTGTGATTACACCGGAGAAATTTTGGTCTTATTCCGGAATGGTCAGCGCGACAAAAAAGGTGTTATCATTATCGCGCCGTACGAGGAATAGAATTGAATCTCCTGAATCGTATTCTTTTAATCGATTTTCAAACTCCTCACTTGATTTAATATTAGCAAGGTTTTTGACATTGGGACCCATTTTCTGAATAACGTGTCCCACTCGGATATTTTTCTTATATGCTTCACTCTCATGGTCAAGCATAGATACTATAACACCTTTGGTCTCAGGATCCATTCCGAAAAACCGCAAGCGCTCAGCACTGGGAGTCTCAACGCTAAAACTAAGATCAGAATTTTCTTTTTCAAAGGGACCTGCGGCTGTGATCTCCTCAGGCATTTCCCCAAGTTTTACTAGAATAGTTTTAAATTTTCCATCTCGCAGAATTTTAAGCTTTTTCTTATCGTTTGGTCTTTGAGTTGATACCATAGTAGGCAATTGCCTGGAGTTTTGAACTTCATTACCGTCAAATTCAACAATGACATCGTTCTGTTTCAGACCGGCATCAGCTGCGGGACTATCATCCACTACTTGCCCAACAAGAGCGCCCATGGAATTATCCAAGCCTAATGTTTTTGCCAAAGTAGCATCGATTGACTCAACATATACACCTAACCAGGCTCTGGTGACACGACCATTAGCGCGCAGATCTTCAACAATTCGATTAATAATCTTTACGGGTATCGCAAAACCGATCCCCTGATACCCGCCAGATCTTGAAGCAATGGCGGAATTCATGCCGATCAGCTCACCATCCAAATTCACAAGCGGTCCACCGGAGTTTCCCGGGTTGATGGCAGCGTCTGTTTGAATAAAATCCTCATAATCAGAAAGACCTATTGATGATCGTCCAATAGCACTAATAATACCCTGTGTTACTGTCTGGGAAAGACTGCCTGAGAAGGGGCTACCCACGGCTAAAACCCATTCACCGACCCTGATCTTTTCTGAATCACCCATTTTTATTGGAGTTAAACCATGGGCGTCAACTTTTATAAGAGCCACATCGGTTTTAGGGTCTGTTCCGATCACCTCGGCATCCAATTCTGTATGATTTGCGAATTGAACCTTGATGTTTTCACCTTTTTCCACAACGTGATTATTCGTAATGATATAGCCTTCCTCGCTGATAATGATTCCAGATCCCAGGGAAGTACTTCGCATTTCACTGTTTTTGTCTGGCAGAAATGGCCAGAATTGTTTTGGCAACATGTCTTTATAGTCTCGAAATTGCTCCATCGTGGGATGTTTATATACATGTTCGCTGGTGATCGTGACAACGGAGGGAGAAACCCGTTCTGCAATATCCGCAAAGGCACTGCTCAAAGATTTAGCCTGGTTTATATCAGATGCCTGAATCCCGCTTGGGATGATCAGAACAAAGAGTAGTATTGGAATTAATACTGGTAGATGTTTTTTCATGTGCATTTCTCCATTCTTGTTGTATGACCTTCAATGCCGGGTGGCCTGAAAGGTTTCAGGTATTTTTTTCATTTGAGCTCTAGTTACAGATCAGGCTAGACTTTGAGATTCAGCTTGACGTATTCATGTATTGATACGAGTCTTGATTCGAAAAGGGATTTTTAATTACCTTCCATAAATATCCCAAAACCAATAACTAACTACTATCCCCAGCTTTCCATTTTAATTACTTTCGTCCCATGACTGGAAGAAAACAAGTGTTTTCAGCGCTAGACCGTAAGGAAACCACTCGGGTGCCCATTGGTGAGATTGGCGGTGGCTACACCGAGGATATAATCAAATTATTGCTCGGTGATGAGTATATGACAGGACACGATTCATATTTTCAAAACCATAATAAAATCAGACAACTCCTGGGAGCGGACATTGTTGGGGCGCGGGTTACAGGTCCCCCAGTAGAGATAACGGGCACACATAAAGATTGGGGAACTGCGGTTTTCCGAGACTTTTGGGGTGCTTCATTTACTCAACCTCCTGAAGCTACTGTCCAGCTGGTTGACCCTATAGCGGGCACACCGGAAGAACTTGAAAGATGGATGCCCCCAAATGTGGACCAGTTTGATAAAACCAAAGTGACACGATGGAAAGAGAAGACCGAGCTCTTTGTATTGGCAACGCTTAATGCAGGGTTTGATTTGGGGTATGAATTGTTGGGATTTGAACGCTTCATGATGTGGACTATTCAGGCACCTCAAGTGATGAGAAATTATTTTGACAAATTGATCCAGACTAATTTGAGCCTGGCCAGGATGAGCATTGAAGCCGGTGCTGATGCAATTCTTATTGCGGATGATCTTGCCTTTAATACCGGAACCTTTGTGGATCCTGCATATTTGCGAAGTGATTACTTCCCTTTGTTAAAGAAAATGATAATGGAAATCAAAAAAACGGGGATACCCGTTTTTCTACATTCTGATGGTGATCTACGTGCCATCATCCCTGATTTGATAGATTGCGGAATCGATGTGCTTCAATCCTGTGATCCAAATGCAAATATGCATATCCCAACTCTGAAAAAAGAGTATGGAAAAGATCTTGTCTTTATGGGTAATATTGATGTGGATCTGCTGGCAAATGGCACTCCTGTGGAAGTAATTAAAACAACCCGGGAATTGATAAAGGATGCCCGGCAGGGAGGTGGTTTCATTTTAAGTGCCAGTAATGTGATTGCTTCCTACTGTAAACCAGAAAATGTGAGAGCCATGTATGCCACAGCTCATGAGGAGTTGAGCTAAATGACCACTGCTTCAGATCCAATCCAACAGGCTATCATTCTCGGAAATGTAAACTCCGTTGCAGAACTGGTGAATAACCTGCTCAACCAGGAGCAAGCCCCCCAAAGCATCCTGGACGATCATCTCTTACCCGGCATGGCGGTCGTTGGGGACTGTTTTAAAAGGAATGAGATGTTTCTACCGCAAGTTTTGATGTCAGCCCAGACCATGCAGGTCGCCATCGATATTCTGAGACCACTTCTGATGGGGGATGCGATGGCAAAGGATCGACGAACGGTAATCATTGGGACGGTCAAAGGTGATATGCATGATATCGGCAAAAACCTGGTTCGAATTATGCTCGTAGGAGCTGGATTTGAGGTGATAGATCTGGGAGTAAATGTTCCGGCTCAGCGTTTTTTAGAAGCAGCCAGCCAACATCAGGCGAGTATCGTGTGTTTATCGGCTCTTCTATCTTCCACAATGAACAACATGAGAGAAGTGGTTAAAGCATTTCGTGAAAATGAAAAGCTCAAAACCACAAAAATCCTGATTGGGGGCGCGCCTGTGAGTCGTGAGTTTTCAGATTCAATCGGAGCTGATGGCTACGCACCAACGGCACCTGCCGCGGTAGAAAAAGTCCAGATTTTTTTCAATTAGCGAGCGTCTTTTTTCAATTCAACAAACCTTTTCAGAAGAGCGAGACAATATATGATAATCATTATTTCACCGGCAAAAAGTATGAATATGCTGGATCCCGCTCACACTGAAACCTATAGCCTTCCTGATCATTTAAGTCAGAGCAAACATTTGATCCGAGTCTTAAAAAAATTCAATCGAACTGAACTCATGGATTTGATGTCCATCAGTAAGAAAATTGCCGATCTCAACCGGGTGCGATATAAGGCGTTCAAGCCGCCCTTTCAGCTTGTAAATGCAAAGCAGGCGTTGTTCGCATTTACCGGGGATGTGTATCGGCATATGCGGATAAGCACCTACGATGATGATGGTTTAGATTTCGCTCAAAATTCGTTAAGAATAATATCCGGTTTGTATGGCTCTTTGCGACCATTGGATTTGATCCAGGCTTATAGGCTCGAGATGAAAACTCGATTGAAAACTGATCGGGGCTCAGACCTGTATCAATTTTGGGGTGATCGGATCACAACGGCATTAAACAAAGACTTACGGAATGACCCATCTCCGGTGCTAATCAACCTGGCTTCAAAGGAATACGCCAAAGTAGTAAATTTCAAGTTGATTAAAGCTCCGGTCATAAGCATCGATTTTAAGGAAGTAGAAAGTGGTAAGGCTCATGTAATAGCTATTTTCGCAAAATGGGCTCGTGGATTGATGACGGATTTTATTATTCAGAAGCGCATCACCAACCCGGAAGATTTGAAAGCTTTTGACTTATCCGATTATAAGTTTTCAAAAGAGGATTCCAGTGACCTGCACTGGATTTTTACACGCCCGCGCCCAGATTAAATCAGCTTCTTCAATTCTTTGAAAGGGGCAGTTTGATGGTAAAGGTTGTCCCCTCATTCAGAACACTCTCTACTGTAATTTCACCTTTGTGGTCTTTAATAATACTATCGGCGATAGCAAGGCCAAGCCCAGTCCCATTGTGCTTTTGGTGAGTAAAGAACTCTTCAAATACCTTTTCCTGGACATCCTTCTCCATTCCATGACCGCTATCAGTCAGCTGTATCACCAACTGATTATCATGGGTGAATGATTTAATGGAGAACGTGCCGCCAATCTCCATGGCTTCAATAGCATTATTGGCAAGATTTTCAAATACTCGATAAAACCGATTGGGATCAATATCTATCCTGGCTTTATTATTAAGATCAGTATCCAGAGTCATTTTTTGCTGGGTGAGATTAAATCGAATCCGGAGCAACGTTTCATCGATACATTTTGGGAAATCTAAGGTTTGCAGTTGGAGGGTTGCCCCACCCCTGGCAAAAGTTAGAAGCTCATGAGCCAAACTGTTGAATTGATTTACCTGCTGGGCAATGATCCGAGTGTATTTTACGATTTCTTCGTAAGGCAATTCCTTTAAGCCAATCAGCTGGGCAAATCCTGCGATAGTGGTCATGGGGTTTTTCAGGTCGTGGAGAATGGTTGAAGCCATCCGACCAATTATGGAAAGTCGTTCACTGTCAACCAGAGCCTGGCGAGTTTCCTTTAATTCTTCAATAATTGCCACCAGCTCGCGATTTTTAGATTCCAGGGCACCTATGAGCGTCATGTCAGTTTGTCTGAGATAGTTGGAAATACTCTTGGCAACTTCAAGTGTAAATTGGGGGAATTGATTGACCAGTTCGAGAAAACCTTCTTTTGGGATGACCAGAACTTCGCTTTCCTCTTTCGCGATTATGGCAGCGCTACGAGGTTTGTTCTCTACCAGTGCCATTTCGCCAAAAAGCTCTCCTGATTTGCTTATGACGTTTAGAACCTCCTGGACATCGCCTTCAATGCGCTTCATCACTTCAAGATGACCTTTGATCAAGACGAAGAATTGGGTTCCAATATCCGCCTCCTTGATAAGGATTTCACCAGGATGATAAAGTTCTCTTTGCATTAGAGCGCTGATTTTTTCCAGTTCCTCACGACTGATTCCAGAAAAAATATCTAAGCTCTCTAATAAATCTATTGAGGGTGGATCAAGCGTAAGCATACAGAGGATTTAGCAAAAATTTTTAGCTTTTATCGAATGGGATCGGGATTTGATGTTTTGATTTTGGAAGGAGATTATAACCCGCGGCTGGGAGATCAATGTTAAATTTTGTTCCCTCACCCTCGACACTTTCAATGAAGATAATCCCGTCGTGCTCATCAACGATTCGTTTGACGATAGCAAGTCCTAAACCAGTCCCTTTGCGCTTGCCGAAGGTATAAAATTCTTTGAAAGCATTTTCAATAACCTCACCAGACATACCTATACCATTATCTTCCAAAATGATGCGAACACCGGTCTCAACTTCAATGCTGCGGATGATGAAGCGTCCGTCCTTTTCTAAAATATCGAGCGCATTATTAGCAATATTCTCCAACACTCGAAAGAAGCGTCCATTATCAATTCGCACTTCACCTTGAAAATTAAGATCTCTCTCAAACACAATATTCTGCTCATCAAATCTGAGTATCAGAGAATCACAGCACTCCTCGAGATAACCAGCCATCTCCACTGATCTTAGTCTCATTTGTTCACCCCCTTGAGCAAAAGAGAGCAAATCCTGGGTCATAGTTGTGAATTGGATTACCTGCTTTCCAATGATATCAGCATATTTCGCCAATTGCTCAGCGCTATGCTTTTTCATTTTTATCAACTGAGCGTAGCCGCCAATGGTGGACATCGGGTTTTTCATGTCGTGTAGAATAGTGGAAGCCATGCGACCGATGAGAGAAAGCCGCTCTTTGCCTATGAGTTCTTCCTGGGTTTCCTGCAATAAAAAGTTTATATGCCGCAGCTCATCATTCTCTTTTTGCAGCTTATTTATCAGGTGCTCGTCCGTTTCTCTGAGGAATTGTGAAATATTTTTTGCTACCGCAAGCGTAAAAAGGGGAACGGATTCAACCAGATCAAGGAAATCTTGTTTTGACACTGCCAGAACTTCACAGGCAGTATCAGCTATCATGGCTGCACTACGAGGCTTATTCTCAAGTAAAGCCATTTCTCCGAATAGGCCTCCAACTTCATCATAGAACCCCAATATTTCTACCGAGTTTTCGCTGACCCTCTTCTCAATCCGGACTTTGCCTTTGGTCAATATGAATAAATGACCACCGATGCTATCTTCGCGTATAATTGATTCCTCATTATCATAGTGACGGCATTCAAGTTTCTCTATGATTTCTGTTAACTCTGCATCTGGAATATGCTCAAAGATTTTCCATGATTTCAGGGTTTCAAATGAGGGGTTTTTAAAAAGTTTCATACACCTTCCACTAAAAGAAATCAAAGGTAACATTATATTTTACAAATTGGTCAACAATAATATCAAATTATTCTTTATAAAATAAACCTGATTGTATTATTTCAAACCAACATTCACGCTGGAATAGTGATGATTCCTAAGCTAAACTAGACTTGAAGCTGCTCCCAACTCAAGTAATCCCCTGGGCTTTTGTTGAACAATTTACCACTGGATTCCACCAGTTAAAAGCTGCCTCCAGAAAATCCCATGGAGACAGCTTTTTATGTATATGATTTATTGCAGTTTAGTTATCGCGAGCGGCTGCCTGGGCTGCAGCAAGTCTTGCTATAGGTACACGGTAGGGTGAACAAGACACATAGTCTAATCCGGCTCTATGACAAAACTCGATAGAACTGGGCTCACCGCCATGCTCTCCACAAATTCCCAACTTGATTCCAGGACGAGCTTTTCGACCTTTTTCGCAAGCCATTAGTACGAGCTGGCCAACACCTTCCTGATCAAGAACTTCGAAAGGATCGTTTTTCAAGATTCCTTTTTCAAGGTAAACTGGTAAGAATTTTCCAGCATCGTCACGCGAATAGCCAAAAGTCATCTGAGTCAGGTCATTGGTACCAAAAGAGAAAAATTCAGCGCTAGTTGCAATCTTATCAGCTGTGAGGGCGGCTCTAGGGATCTCGATCATTGTTCCGACCATAAAGTCGATAGACTCACCGGTTTCCTCAAATAAGGTTTTTATTGTTTCCCTAACAATTTCTTCCTGCATTTGCATCTCAGACAGGGTTCCAGTCAGCGGAATCATGATCTCAGGCTGAGCATTGACACCTCTTGCCTTGAGTGCCAGGGCAGCACCCATAATGGCCCGGGTCTGCATTACCGTTATCTCAGGGTAGGTGTTACCCAGACGACATCCTCTATGACCTAGCATGGGATTGAATTCCGATAAATCTTCAACCTTGGATTTAATCACGGCTGCAGAGACACCCATAACATCTGCCATTTCCTGTTGACCTTTTTCATCATGAGGAACAAACTCGTGTAGTGGTGGATCCAGAAGGCGGACAGTCACCGGTAGATCATGCATGGCTTCAAAAATGCCTTCGAAATCTTTTTGCTGGATGGGTAACAATCTATCAAGTGCCGCGATACGACCTGCTTGATCATCAGCGAGAATCATTTCGCGCATGGCCACAATTTTATCACCTTCGAAAAACATGTGCTCAGTACGACAAAGACCGATTCCCTTGGCACCAAAATCTCTGGCTATCTGACTTTCGCGAGGCGTGTCTGCGTTGGTGCGGACATACATTCGAGTAAATTTTTTGGTAAGCTCCATGAGTTTTCCAAAATCACCACTCACCTCGGGATCAATGGTTTTGATCTTATCCAGAAAAATTTCACCTGTGGATCCATTTAGGGAAATCCATGTGCCTTCTGGAAATACCACACCCCTGACAGTTAAGGTCCGAGCCTTATAGTCAATCTTCAGCTCTCCAGCCCCGGAAACACAACATTTTCCCATTCCACGGGCTACCACAGCAGCATGTGAGGTCATTCCACCCCGAGCGGTGAGGATTCCGTTGGCGATATTCATACCCTCAAGATCTTCTGGTGAAGTCTCCATTCTGGTTAGAATAGTGTTTTCGTACATATCTGCTTCGTCTGCAAAAAAGACAAGTTGACCTGTCGCTGCACCTGGAGATGCCGGCAGGCCTTTGGTCAGTAATTTGGCTGAGGCCATGGCATTTTTATCAAAAACAGGATGGAGCAGCTCGTCTAATTTGTTGGGTTCAACACGCATTAGTGCTTCTTTCTCGTCAATCTCACCATCAGCTAACTTCTCCATGGCAATGCGTACCATGGCAGCACCTGTGCGTTTGCCGCCACGCGTTTGAAGCATCCAAAGTTTTCCATCCTGCATGGTGAACTCAACATCCTGCATATCTTTATAATGATCTTCAAGTCTCTTCTGGATGGCATCTAGTTCTGTATAGATCTCAGGCATCAATTCTTCTAATGATGGAAAATTTTTGATTCTCTCTTCTTCTGTCACATCTGCTAAAACAGCCCAGCGCTCGGAACCGATTTTGGTGATCTGTTGTGGTGTACGTATTCCTGAAACCACATCTTCACCCTGAGCATTAACGAGATACTCACCGTTGAAAATGTTCTCACCTGTCCCAGCGTCACGGGTAAAAGCCACGCCCGTTCCGGAATTATTCCCCATATTTCCAAAAACCATGGCCTGTACATTGACTGCAGTTCCCCAATCGCCTGGAATCTTATTCATTTTGCGATAGTAAATAGCTCGGGGGGTCTCCCACGAATCAAAGACTGCCATGACTGATCCCCACAGTTGATCCCAGGGGTTATCAGGGAACTCCCTGCCCGTCTGCTTGGTGACGGCAGCTTTAAACTTTCTCACGAGCTCCCTTAGATCTTCAACACTGAAATCAGTATCCAATTCAATATTACG
The DNA here is from genome assembly GCA_013202895.1 of bacterium. Taxonomy (GTDB): domain Bacteria; phylum Fidelibacterota; class UBA8477; order UBA8477; family JABMPR01; genus JABMPR01. The sequence goes on from JABMPR010000072.1 coordinate 15,407, forward strand.
AGCTTCTTTTAGCTCATCCATGATGGCTTCAAAGGGATCAATATCTTCCTTTGATTCAGGCTTCATACCCAATACAACGTCACCGTACATTTGAACAAAACGGCGATACGAATCCCAGGCAAAACGATCATTCCCAGATTTTTTCGCAATCGCTTCCACTGCGTCGTCATTAAGTCCAAGATTGAGAACGGTGTCCATCATACCTGGCATGGATACACGTGCTCCGGAACGAACAGAGAGCAAGAGTGGGTTTTCCTGATCACCGAATTTGGCGCCCATGATAGCTTCAACTTCTGTAACAGCATTTCGCACTTCAGCTTCAATCATGGCAACTGTATCATCTTGACCAATTCTGTTGTATTCGGTACAAACCTGTGTTGTAATAGTAAACCCAGCCGGAACCGGAATTCCTAAACCGCTCATCTCCGCAAGATTGGCGCCTTTTCCTCCCAGAAGATTCCTCTGAGAAGCATCCCCTTCAGCCTTGCCACCGCCAAATACATAAACGTGTTTTGTCATGATTGACTAATCCTTTCAAATCATATATCTAAATTTTGTTGAATCGTATCTCAGGTCAGAGTGACGAATTTTCATGCCCTGAATTAAAGGTTTTGAGTACCTATTTACCAGCAAATTCAGACAATCATTTATAGTTTTCATCTGAGCAAAAATAGTCAATATTTCAGGTTCTACAACATGGGGATGTTCGGATTAATATCATATGGAATTAATAGGGGAAAAACTAGATTTTAACGTGAAGAGCTTACTTATACATGCATTAAGAGCCGAAGCGGGACACCTTCGACAATATTTCCCTCAAGCAACTTCAAAAATGCTCTCAGGCAAGGCTAAACTGTTCACTCTGAATGATCGATTTGATCTCATCAGGACCGGTTTGGGTATGGAAAAGACCATGACCGTCCTGGCACTACTTTCAGAGCCCAAATCCTATGACCAGTTTATTCATTGGGGTGTCAGTGGATCGCTTTCAATAGATCTTCCTGTCGGATCCTTGATTTGCTCCAATCATTTCTTGGCCTTAAATCAGGAACCAATTCGCCTGCCTCCCCTAAGCGGGCTTGCCCTACCTGGTCTAAACGAGGTAACTTTTTTTAGCAGCGCAGAGGTCGTCGTTGATCATAGCTCAAGGCAGCAGGCGGCTTCGGCGGGAGCGCAAGCGGTCGATATGGAATCTTATGCTGTTGCCAAATTCTGCAAGCAACGGAAAATTCCTTTACTGGCTTTGCGATGTATCTCAGATCAAGCTGGTGATTCGGCACTGGCTGATTTCAGAGAATATTTTGAATCTGCTTCAAAAGTGCTCCAGGAATACCTCCTGAAACACCTGCTAACACAGGGGAATTAAAGTTGTGAACATATCAGTTGTTATTCCCACTTACAATAGGGCAGCTACCATCGAAAGAGCGCTTAAGTCAGTATTAAGTCAAACATACCCTGCAATAGAGATAATTGTAATTGATGATTTTTCAGATGATTCCACACCAGAAATTTTAACAGAATACGCAGATAAGATCAAGATTATTAGCAACAGCCGTAACCGGGGTGTCTCATATTCGAGGAACGCAGGGATAAGGGCTGCCAGAGGTGATTGGATTGCTTTTCTTGATTCGGATGATCAATGGGACAAGCAAAAATTGGAGACTCAGAAAATCTTTCATGAATCGCATCCCAGATTATCCATCAGCCAATGTGATGAGATTTGGATCCGAAATGGAGTACGTGTCAATCCGATGGCCAAACATGCCAAACAAAGCGGTTGGATCTTTGAGGCCTGCATCCCTCGTTGTATTGTGAGTCCCAGCGCAGTAATCATTCACAAAATTGTATTGAAAAAAGTGGGCCACTTTGATCCCAATCTCATGGCATGTGAGGATTATGATTTATGGCTCAGGATTGCACCCCAATTTGAGATTGGATTTTTGGACGAGAAGTTGGTCACTCGTTATGGTGGTCATGATGATCAGTTAAGTAAAAAATACTGGGGAATGGACCGTTTCAGGATCACTTCAATGGAAAAACATGTAGATAGCCCTCTACCCCACGAATGGAAAAAGAGATTGTTGCAGGAGCTGGTTTTAAAGTGTGGAATTGTTGCTATGGGCGCTGACAAACGGGATAACCCCGAGTTGTCGGAACGCTATCTTGAAAAGCAGAAAGTATATAAAGATAAGTTAAATAGTGAATCTAATTGATTTTTATACAGCCCGCTTACTCCACCAGATCGTTGCGAATCCCGGCATGAACTAAGGTGGAATGTAAATTTTTGTAAAATGGGGGTTGGACTTCATTCATCAGATTCAAGGCACCTTCATAATCATAGTCAAAACGCCTCACATCCCAATCGACGGCATCACCCTCGATCTCCAGAAAGGCCACTGAACCATGTTTGTCTTCATCAAAAGGCAAACCTGTCGAACCCTGACAGAGAACACTTAAACTACCAAACTGATCATTCCGAGGAAGATGAGTATGGCCGTGGATAAAAATGAAACGTTTTGCCCGAGCATGCTTCTCCTGTTCATGATTCCGCCATTTTCTGGCTTCTTCCATTGTTGGAGGTAGCTCATCCCGGCCAAACCAGGCGTGGGTAAACTCGATATAGGTACTTTGAATTCTCTCAAAATACGACAATCTCATATTAAGGATAAACTCTTTACCTTCATCCCCTATTTGTTCGGCTGTCCATTTTTCGTTAGCAACGATCCCAATACACACGGGATCATCCGGGTCCATTCCTTCGATAGTGGGACGCTCATATTCCCAGATACGTTCCACAAGATAACGATCGTGATTCCCGCGGATAAACATAATGTTTTTGAGGGATTTCAGTTTCTGCAACACTTGATAAGGTGCTGCACCTAATGAAAAGTTATCACCTAGACAGATTATGCTATCCACTTTTTGATTTTCATCAATCAGTTCAATAGCCCTATTCAGTGCATGGATATTGCCGTGAATATCGGTAATAATGGCGAATGTATGGGACTGTTTATCATGATTGGGCATATCGAAAAGCCTTGTTTATTCCGGTGAATTCTTGTGAGTGTTGCTTCGTACCATAAAACTAAGGTGTAAATATCTATTATTTCTACCTAAAATCAAATGCTTTTACGGGACTGGTAATCTAGGTCATAATCCTGTAATTAAGAGTTCGAAAAGGTTGCCTTGCGAGTTGTGATCTGATATATTTGCGCCTGCTATGATTGGATCATCGAAATACTCAAATAAATTGATACGAGGAGAGAAAATGAAGTTGTCAAAAGGCCTATTAGTTGGGGTTGTGGGACTCTTATTACTTACGGTATTGGGATGTGATTCCACAGATATGACCTCTGCAAAAGTTTACCTGCAGCAGAAGAACTATGAAAAAGCCGAAGAAATGTTGTTGGCTGCAGAAGGGAAGGAACCCACAAATCCAGAACCCGCTTATTTGTTAGCCACCGAGATTTATTCCCGTAATAAATCATGGGACAAAGCAGCTGAGTTTTTAAGCAAGTCCGAAGCAATTGGTCCAAAATTCGCTGAAAAGATCATGCATGCCCGCGAAAAATATTGGGTCGATAACTTTAACGCAGGCGCCAATGGCTACAATAGTATGATCAAGGGTGAGGCCAAAGACAAGGAAAAGCTATTCACCACCACAGTCAAAGCTTTTAAATCCTGTATTATTTTGAATCCAGAGAAACCCGATGCCTATAGCACACTAGCCCAGGTTTATCTATTTAATGAAGATTATGCCAAAGGTAAAGAATACATGATTCTCTCGGTGGAAAAAAATCCCAAAGACATCATATCCCTGGTAAATCTTGCGAATGTTTATTTTCGTGACAAAGATTATGACGATGCACTCGTATTTCTAGATAGAGCATTAGCTGTGGATCCATCTAACCTGAACGCCATCAAGCAGATTGCTTTTGTCTATGATGCAAAGGAAGAAAAAGAAAAAGCTGCAGAAGCTTACTTGAATGCCATTCAGGTAGACCCTGAAAACGCAGATCTTCACTATAATCTCGGTGTGCTTTACTTTCAGCAGCAAAAATGGGAAGCTGCTGCCAATGAATTCATTAGAGTAACAGAGATTTCACCCACCGAGGTTGATGGATTGTTCAACGCTGGCTTAGCTTATGGACGCATGAAGGACTTTGTAATGGCGGAGAAATATTTGGAGTTAGCTTATGAATTGACACCTGAAGGTCTGGATGTTGTGCATGAGTTAAAAATGGCTTACTACCACAACTATGGTAGCACCGACCCGAAATTTCTCGCCATAGAGAAACTGGAGAAAAGTCTAAAATAAGCTTTTCCTTGTTAAACTTTTAAACCCCGCTTTTTTGCGGGGTTTTTTATTTTATCCATCATTTACTTACTTATTTTCATTTGAAACAGTTTTGATTGAAAGGATTTGATTATGCGAATAATAACTATACTGATGATTACAATTTTTCTGTGTACTGCTGTCTCTGCCAAAAAGAAGGGAGCGCCTGGTATGTCGGCAGGCGCACCTGGTGACAGAACCTGCAATTCCAAGAAATGCCATGCAGGGAATGAACTTAATTCTGATAAGGCAAAAATATTTATCGCGGGACTTCCCAAAATTTATACCCCAAATGAGATTTATGAGATCACTCTAAGATTTGAACAGCCTGGAGCCAAGCGTTGGGGTTTCCAGGCAACCGTTGCCAATGATAAAGGCGATGCCATTGGATCACTGATCAGCGTAAAAGGCCAGGAAACACACATTCAAGATAATGCACGCTATAAGTCCAAAACGAATCGGCAATATCTAACACACACCAAGAAGGGAATTCTTGGATCAGAAAAAGGGAAATCCCCCAGCTGGATTATTCAGTGGAAAGCCCCTGAAACGGTAGTGGACACTTCTAACTTTTACTTTGCATTCAATGCCGGGAATGGAAACAATAAAGATACTGGTGACTTTATTTATACTCGCTCATTTAGGGTTTCCCCAGGCAGTAAATGACCAATGGAGGGTCTCTGGCTTAGACCCTCACAATTGCCTGCAGTCACTTGCCCAATAATCGCGAATCAAGGCTTTTACCCTTTTTAGCATTAGGGGAAATTGGGCTTTTTAGACCCGTTGGCTCACACTAGTTTCAACGATATGTCGAATCAGATGATACGGAAAATAATCAATACGATTCTGCTATTTGCAGTATTCGGGTCAGCCCAAGAAATCCCTATCCAGGAGCCGAGACTTTTACCCTTACCATCCATTAGCGGTGGTGTCTCCTATTTTGCTTTAATTCCAACTAAAAATCTGCAATTAGATGCCAATCCCGTGGGTTGGACAGTTGCCGATACCATGCACATTTTTTCTGCAACCTTCGATGCGGAGCTCGTTAGATATCGTTGGTGGGATCACTTTTTCGCACCCTCAAACTTTGATGCATATTCCAGTCTGGGATATTCGATATTCAATCAACTCGGAAGCCTTAAGATACCAGGGAACTACCCTTCCAGCTTCCAGATGAATAATGTGTTGATGTCTGGATTCAGCATGAATGCCCTCATAAAGGAATTCTATCTGGAACATCATCTGGTTTACCAATATAGTCGTCGTGGAACAATTCATGCCAGCCTGGGTACCGGGCTCACACACCTGAGTTTATATAAAAATGGCGCTGGGATTCGCCTCCTGGAATCCGATGGGCTTGGTCTTCATTTTGGGATTGGTTGGAAAACCACATTAATGGGCAGGAACGGAGAGCGGATTCGGATTGGGCTTGACCTTGGTTATTCGCTGCGCAGTTTTGATCTCACTCAACAGGATGAAAATCTCAAACTGTCAGATGGATCTAGCGGATTCCTTTCACCCCTAGAAAGCATTTCACTTAATACGCCTGATCTGAAGCTTGACATCGAATTTGGTGAGGCACTTTATGCAGCCTTTACCCCCTATCGCGATCCTTTTAAATTAGGCCTTATTAAACTCAGTGCCGGAAGCGGTTGGATCAATTACCAGGATGGAGTGACCATCCAATATGACTCAACTGGAAGATCAATCAGTATCCCCTTTTTAGGGAAAGTATCTCAAAACTATGATCTCCAGTTTTTTAAGTACAACTGGCCCTTCCATTTTATTCGACAAGCCAATATTGACATATTCAGTGGGATTGGCATTCGTTATTGGAAGACCTCCAAAAGGATCAAGCTACCGGATGGTTGGGCTCACCAACTCACCGATGGCAGCAGTGAGTTTTCAGGTCTGGGTTTTGCACCGAGGTTTATCGATATTTATCTTGATCATGAGATCATATATCCTCTGGGACAAAGGCTTCATGCCGATTTTAATGCAGGTACCGGGTTTGCCAGCATGACACTTTATGAGAATGAAATCCTTAACCATTTGATAGATGCCACAAGTATAACATGGAAACTGGGCGGGGGATTGGGCTATACAGTTCAAGGTGATGGGAGTTCAAAGGTCCTCATCGGGTTAAACCTGGACTACTATCACCAGCGCTTTGAAATAGATATGAGTAAATCCAATCTTTCTGCAGTCAATCCTGAGGAGATCATTCCCATCACAACACTGGATCTCAGCCAGCCTACCCTCTCTTTATCAATCGGCTTGATCTTTGGAGGTCACACAAATGATGCTTATAAAGCCCATACTGCCTTTCGGGAAAAACACTATACCAAGGCTTTGAAGATCCAGAGGGAACTGCTCCAATCGAATCCTGAGCATCACAACGGACAGGCAATATTATTGCAAGAACAGGAGATCGAGGATTCTCTGGTCAATCGCTATTATAGGGATGTTGAAAAGATACTCTTTCAAGGAAAGCTGGAAAACGCTCTTGCATTAATTAACCGAGGTGAAACACCACCTGGAGATGCCGGAGTAAAAGCTGTTCGTAAAATGAAAGTTGAGATTGCAGATCGAGCCCTTGCCAGAGCAGCAGATGCCCTGAAAAATCTGGATTATGAATTGGCAGAAGAGATGATCATCCTTGCTCTTAAAAGCGATCCCAGTTCCATGGAGATTGCAAAAGTTCTATTGTCTCGGGCTTATATTATTCGTGCAACCATTTTATATCAATCAGGGGTCTATGGTCGAAGCCTATATTGGTTAAAACAGGCGGATGGATTAAGCGATAGATACAAACTTGTAACGGCAGATCTTCGTCATAAGATCGGAGATGGTCGTATTGATGATGCCAACGAGGGTATTTTAAAGGAAGACAGAAAGATGGTGTATGAGTCCATGCTGGACGCAAAGGCTCTCAATCCTATGCTTGGAGATATTGTGGATGAACATTTACATGACCTGGAGCAAGCCATAGAAATCGTGGATGAGCAACAGCTGGGACCCTTAAGAAGAATGGCACTTGATAATTTATTAGATGACGTCCAAGGACTGGATCCTGATAATTTTTCCCCTCGTATCGGCATGAAGGCTTCGCTTATTGCACGATATATCGGTCCTCCAAAACGCCAATTTAAAGAAGGCGAATATGAGTTGTGGGTTTATCACAGACCTGAAGGTGTGGAGGTGTGGTTGTATTTGCGCGATGGTGTCATCGAAAAGATCGAGCATCAGGAGCAATAGCAGAGACTTCAGAAAAGTTTAAATCAGTCGGTGCCCCTTTAGACCCTGATATACTTCCTGGATTACAACTTTGGAAATTCCCCAGCCTGGAACGGCCAGGAACATGGCCAACACGCCGATTTGAGAACCAATCAAAATTAAAAGAATGACTGTCAATGGGTGCATTTCCATAGACCCGGAAACCACAATAGGTGAAATCACATTATTATCAATCATCTGGACAATAAAGAACATGATGACGATATGCAGAATATAATAAAAGCTCGCGGCAGCTATCGGATCACCTAGATTGTTAAACAAGCTGACAATGATTGCCGGTATCATTCCCATAAAAGGTCCTACAAAGGGGATCATGTTCGCCAAGCCGGCAATTGAGCCGATCAAAAACACACCAGATATATTGGCATCAAAGATCCAATTTAATAGATGCAATCCAATAATAGATTGGATTGCTACACCTAAAGCAGCCAGCAATTGCCCACGCAAAAAGTTGGTCAATTGTTGTTTGGTTCTATAATTGATATTTAAGGACATTTCAAAATATCGATTGGGAACTGTTTCGATAAGTCGTTTCATCATCCTCTGACCATCCACCAGAAAAAACATGGTGATGATTAGAATAAAAATGATAGTTGTAAACGTATCCAGGGCTCCTGCCAGAATTGATCCTAATTGTCCAAAAAATTGAGCGGAGAGGTCAGAAATGATATCCATATCCAATTTAAAATTGGGAATGTATTGAGCGATTCTTGAATTGATATTATTTATCAAAGAATCTAAAGAGTCAGTTGCCGAATTCTGCTGAATCACATCCTTAATTCTACCAACTTCATTCAGTAAGGCTGGTATACCTTTGACCACGCCCGTACCAATAAGAGTGAAAATTCCTCCAAACACCAACAGTGCTCCATACATTCTTCGAATTCCTGACGATTCCATCCAATCAACCAACGGGTTGAGAATGACCGTCAGAATCGAGGCTATGATGAGAAAAAACAGAGCATCCTGGACCAGGGGAAATGCTCTATATGATCCTAGCAGGATTAGAATCAGAAGGGTAAAATAGACTAGTGTCTTGAATAAACTCTGATGAAAGAATCGCACAGAGTTTGATGCGATCTGAACGGATTTCTGACTACTCATTTTCTGGACTTACTACCTTGTCCTCTAGCACCCGGGAGACCTTGACCAGCTCATTGTTTGTGCTGCGTAGGCGGATTGCCAATACTTCAGATAGTGCCAGTAGAATTTTACTGCCAAGAACTGGTTTTGTTTTTAATATCTCCATGAGATCTGGACGATAGAAACCAATAATAATACAGTTTTCTACGGCAGTTGCTGCTGCTGTCCGTGGAGATTCGTCCAGAAGAGCGATTTCTCCAAAGAAATCCCCCTCACTCAGTTCAGAAAGCATTTTGGGTTCCTGATTGGGAATATCCAAAAAAATACCAACTCGACCTTCGATAATTATATACATCCCACTTCCGGGATCACCTTGTTTGAAAATAGGTTCCCTGGGAGCGTAATTTCGAATATGAATCGCGTGCTCAACAATTTTTATTTCCTGCCAGGACAGCTGGCTAAAAACATTGGCCTGTGAAAGCGCCATTTGAGCCTGGCTCCTTTTCGGTTTCAATTTATCCTTGAAGCTCTCAAACAGGGGGTAAGACACTTTGGTCTCTTTCATAATAACCTTTCGGGTAGTATCGCTCTAATGGAGGATGATATCTACCAGAGTCACAACATCCTGTACATTCGTTTGATCGTCACCATTTACATCGCCGGCACACAGTTCAATGTCATTAGGTTCATCACCATTCCCCAGAATAACTGCCACGAGACGCACCAGATCTGAAACATCCTGAACTCCATCATCATTGAGATCTCCTGCATCACATTCTGTCCACGAATATGCTTCGATAGTATAACTTGCGCCATAGGTACTCCCCGATACCTGGGGAATCACCGGAATCAAAGCAGCCATCACGGCGTCCCGGATGTCTAGAACAACCGATCCATCGTTGTTGGCATCTAACTCTATACTACCCCATTCAACGCTGAAATCCTCATATCTTACAGCCCACATGGCAGACATCGTCACAGAGTTTTGACCATCAAAAATAATTTCCAGACCCTCTTCCCCACCTGGATTGAGGCGGATCATTTTTGCTCCCAGGTTTTCAATTCCAGAGACACTGCCTGAAACTGGATAACTGTTGTATGTATTTGCCAGAGTCGCTGTTGGGAATCCTGCAATTCCTGCCTCATCGTAGCCAAACTGACTGACGCCAGCATTCATCACAGCACGAGAACCCGTAAAGAAATTCCAAACCACATACTCACCAAAAGCATCAACCAGGGAGCTCCCGGCATTTGTTAGCATCTGCACATAACTAGCCATTACTGATTGACCTGTATGGGTTTCACGCCAGATCCAGTAATCAAGAATTACAGGAGCAAAATCGTAAGAGTTTCCACCAAAGCGTTGGTGAACGAAATCCTCCCAGGGATAGTCCTCGTATGAAGCTGACCCACCGTGATCTAAACCCCAATGCGGATGGGAATAAGGATCGCCGTAGCCCATGAAATTCAACATGGAGTCGTTGACATAATCAAATACGAATTCTTCAGCCCAGGCTGCATCCAATTCATTCCAATACCCTGATTCAGACCAGCCTGAATGAACCCTTTGACTGGCATGTTTGAACTCATGGGCACAAGTCACCTTCATGGCACCCTTGACATTGCCATCAGGGTCCTGATTAGCACCAAATCCAAGAAAGTTATTATTCAGGACCAGCCGGGTTAACTCTCCTCCATCAACACCACCAGTGGTGCAGTAACCATAGGAGCCCATATTTTCAAACGATACATTATAGAAACCATCACCACCGGAATGATTAGGGCCAGCAAAATTTGCAGACGTCACCTGTCTATCCCATGTATAATCAAGATAATCACCTGCCCATTCCACAAAATCTGGAACACCGCTAGCATCTGTGTCGCCTGCAGGTACCGCATTGCCACCAGTAGTACTATAATTAAGTCGAAAATGCCCACTGGGGCTGTCGTAGATGGATCTCAGTTCGCGATTGACCTCCAAATAGCCATCAACTATTTCAATAGTTGATTCAGCCAGGCCAGCCCGCATATTTTCATATTCAATCAAAATTGGCGTCGCACATTTAAACACCGCGGGAGCATCTATTCTAAAGCGCTCATCCATTTTTTGAGGCTCAAATATGGCATAAATTTTATTTAAAATGAGTTCATCTTGCGATATTTCACCGCGGGCAAAAGCCTCATCCACTGCAGGAATTGTCGTGGAAGCGATTAAACTTCCTACAATCACGAGCAATAATAAAACCACAATTTTTCTCACAAGCATAATATTCTCCTATAGGCCGTTCTTGTCTAAAAGCTTTAAGCTAATCATAGCTTAGCTAATTTCAAATTGTTTGACATTACGAAAGATTGACACATTGTCCATCTCAAGCATGTTGAATTATATGATTTTCCCCAGGATAAAGCCAATGACCACACCGACCAGCATGACCAGAGTTAATACGCGTCCCTGGACAACACTGGAGCCGTAGCCCTTTTTCACAAACAAAATCGATACAAAATAACCCGCTGCATTTAGCAGCCAGAAAACAGGAATTGATAAAACCTTGATTAAAAGAGGACCAATAAATGGAACCAGGGCAACTAAGCCCACGATTCCCGCAAAGGCGTGAGAAAAAATCCCAAAGAGAACCAGCAAACTGGCCATGACCTCCTTGTCCCACTCATTTAACAGCCCGACATATATAAATATTCCGGCAATTATGAAAAAGCTGAAAGTTTTCCAATAATCAACAAGTATGAATTTTGTACGTTCAAACATGCTATATCCAAAATAAGATTTTGATTTCTGGATTCACTTAGTTTTTTACCCGATTCAACACCACCGCTTTGGGGAATTTCCCAAATTGGGCTTTGATGTAGGTACCATCTGGCAATACCCAAAGTAGGAGTCGCGTCCCTTCGGATGCAATGACCGAAGTAAGTACGTCATTTTTTTTTATCACCCTTTTACCCCGAAGATAGTGTAGATCAATTTGGATCAGGACTTCATCTCCATCCACATGATAATTCGGATGGGGGTTTACCTTATCAAAACGTTGAGCTCCTGCCACCCAAAGCTCACCATCAATGAAAACCGGGACTTTTGCTGGGAAAAAATCGGTTTGGGTTGCTTTCGCGGCCAGAAAATGTGTGGCTGAAAAAATTGTAAATGCCCCCTTGGGGAAATCCATTACGTGTCCATTGGAAAAATGAACCTTTTGCCTGTCTGACGATAGATCCGCATTAAGCTGAAACTTAAAATCGCCTTCCCTCACTGTCTTGGACCATCTAAAAGGGCTAAAGCTGTTTTTATCAAAACTGACTCGATACACATTATGGATTGAGTGGAAATATGCGATGAGAGGTTTCAGTTGATTATCATACGATATGCTAACCGTGCTATCATTCTCAATCCATTTCAAGGTCATATCCAACAGAGGTATGCCTATATATGAAACCTCATATCGGATCACCTTGTTTGGGGGGGCTGCTACAAGCAAACCGCAGGTGAAACACAGATATAATACATGTTTTAGATTCATGAGATCAGGTCAGGGCTTCCAATTGAATTTTCCATACAATCCCATAATGCCGATATAGCTTATATAAAGCGGTTGAATCAGGAACCATAATGGATAGAGTATGAGCAGTGACCAGTAGCCAAAATGTCGCGCACCGGCAAGCAGCACCAGACCTTCCATCAAAAACTTGAGCATGAGAGTTGACCAGAATACGATTCCCATCCAGCCCGATAACAGCAACACTAATAAAAGTGTATTTGCTAGAAAGGCACTTAGCAAAAATCCAAAAAATAGAGGATCAGTCTTTTCCAGTCCTTTAGAATTAGACGACCATCGTACACGCTGATTAATAAAGGCTGGGAGTGAATCCACAGGCTGAGTTCTAACAAAATGATCTGGGTCAAAGCTGAATCTGGCCTTGAGACCGGTTATGGCTGGAATAGTTTGTACCAGGTAGATGTCATCTCCCGATATTTTGTGGGCAACTCGGTTGAAGCCTCCAATATCAGTAAAAGCTGAGCGACGATAGGCGAGATTTTGTCCAGAACCACTCCAGGAAAAACCGCGAGCCATCATGCCAGCATTTGAGACCATGATAGCAATAAAATCAAGCGCTTGATAATGCTGGAAAAGAGTAGATCCCTGCACCTGTGAGTATCCCACAAGAATACCAACCTCCCCTTCCATCTGAGCGACTGCACTGGAGACCCAATTGGGTCCCACACGACAGTCTGCATCAGTGCTGATGATAATTTCCGCGGTTGTCTGCCTCAGACACTCGGTTAAAGCGTTCTTTTTGGGTGTCATTTGCCCGGAAAGCGCTGTTATTCTTACGGTGTGTACATTTGGATGCTTCTTTGAGAAACGATCCAGTATCTTCCAGGTCGAATCTGTGGAACGATCATCGGCAATATATATGTCCAGGCGACCAGCATAGTTTTGATTGACAAGATCAGATAGCAGTTGCGGAAGATTTCGTTCTTCATTGCGGGCTGAAATGACCACTGCGGCATCTGGATGGTCTGATCGTATAATAGTTGGTTTTTTAGAGAATAAGCCCCCAATGATAATCAGGGTGTATATACTATATACCAGAGTTGCAATGACCAACAGGCCGGTGATTATGAAGATCATTCCTTAAAGAATAAAAAAGCCGGCAACGATAAAGTAAACGACCACTCCCAGAATATCGACACTGGTCGTTACAAAGGGACCTGTTGCGACGGCCGGGTCCAGATTGATGCGATTCAATACAACTGGAACCATTGCGCCGACAAAGGCTGCCGTTGCCATAGCCAGAATAATAGCTACACCGATGGTAATGCCCAGTTCAAAGGCAGTCATGACCCCAATGTCCATGTACCCCATCAAACCCAGGAGATATCCAGAGCCTCCCAGAAGAATCCCATATAAAGATCCCAGCATAAAGCCAACCTGTAACTCTTTTATAACTACATATAGAGCCGTGGCAGGCGCCACCCTCCCCGTTGCTATTCCTCTGACAACAATGGTTGCAGTCTGGGTTCCTACATTTCCAGCCATACCGATGATAATCGGCAGAAAAGCCATGAGAGCCAGGACCTGTCCTAACGTTTCTTCATAAGTCGTGATAATACTGGCTACCAGCATGCCACCAATCCAGCTTGCGAATAACCACGGCACTCGGGTCTTGGCATTGGAGAAAGCACTTTTCATGAGAATATCGCGATCCCGACCAGCTCCAGCCATCTGGAGAAAATCTTCAGTCGCTTCTTCCCGAATCACATCGATTACATCATCTACGGTGATAATACCCATAAGTTTGTTGCCGTCATCCACAACCGGTACTGCCAGAATATTATACTGTGAAACAATATGGGCGACTTCTTCCTGATCAGTCAGTGGCTGCACGGCATGGACATTGGTGATCATCATCTGGCTTAATTTTTTATTCGGTTTTGATGTAATCAAATCTCGCAATGATATTACACCAACCAGGTGCTGGCGTTCATCTATGACATATAGATAAAATACCATTTCCTGCTCATCCTGATTCTGGATGGATGCAATGGCCTCCCCAACTGTTGTATCCTCGTGGAGAGCAAATACATCAGGGATCATCAGACCACCAGCTGAGTTCTCCGGATAGGACATGAGGCTTTCCATCTCATCAGACTCGCTATCTTTGAGTCGTTTGAGAATCTCTTCAGCCAGATCCACGGGAAGGTATTGAAGGATGTCGGCCTCATCATCAGAGGACATGACCTTCATCAGTTTCATGGTTTTTTCAATGGGTATCGATGTCAACAGCTCTTCTATAAGATGCTCATCCATCTCAGAAACCACTTCCGCAGCATGATCTACTGAGGAAATTGTTAAAAATGCTTCTTTGCGCTCTTCACTGGAAATATGACGAAAGATTAGAGCTAAATCTGCAGGGTGCACCTTAGCCAGCATATTCTCAAGATTACTTTTGGCATGCCGCCGTAGAAGTCGTCTTACAGTGTCAATATGTAGGTGTAGATCTTTCA
>JABMPR010000073.1 GCA_013202895.1 bacterium
ACCCTGCAAGGGTTGAACGATTCTAAAGCAAATATTTTTCATCATATTCAACTTCATGTTCCATCAAAAGCTTTCTGAGTTCTTCAGCAAAAGATTTTTTCTGATGGTGGCTTTCTTGGTTTTTAACATACTCAATTAAATTATCCTTCGCCTCCATAGAATAAGTGAAAGCTGCATATCCGATTTGCCAATAATCAAAAGCTGGAAATATATTTTCTTGCTTGATCCATACGGAGGTAGCTGTTTTTATGATTTTTACAAAACTAGCTAATGAAACCGATGGATGAAGATGAGTAACGATGTGGATATGGTCCTCTACCCCATTTATTCTATATAAATGGCATTTGTTATTTTTAGATATTCCCCATATATATTTAAATAGTAGATCCCGTTTATCCTTATCGAGACATTTTTTTCTGCCCTTCGTAGAAAAAATGATCTGATATAATATTTGGGTATAGGTTGAAATTGTTAAACTCCTCCAGAGTTTGTTCTAGCTTGTGGTTTTCGTAACTACGGGTTTCACCCGTAGTTACTCCTGTTAAATCCCTTCGGGATTCTTTTATCAAATAAATGAATTGTAGTTACCCAAGTTTAATCCCTTTCCTTCGACAAGCTCAGGACGACGCGGGATTTTTTGCAAATAATCAAATGGTAAATGGATCTTTCTTTGTTCATTTAGATTTCATTTCTTCTGACACCAGATACGCTTATAGTGAAGACCCTATTTTAATATACGACAAAATCACTGAGGAGCAGATTTACACCTGTCTCTGCAAGCCAGGTATCTGTGTTAGCAAAACGAATGGAGTAGCGCATATCATCATGAAGACTTGCTTCACTATCCGGCATGCGAATTCCCAGTGAATAAGTGCCGGTTGGCTGGTCTTTAAGTATGCTAACACTTGCATTTACCTTAATTTCTGCTCCGGCCCCCCAAAAACGTGGATCGTCTGCTAAATCAGAGCTGATCTCAGCTCCTGATTCCATATGAGTCAGGATAATCTCAACTTTTCTGGGATTAAAAAGCTCTCCAAAACCGACGTTTTCTACCACAAAATTAAAATTCAGAATTTCACCTGCTTTTATGGCTGAAGGGATGCTGGCACTCCTGAGGACAAATCGATATCCCAGCCGGCGCTCGATTTCAGCATAACAATCATCTTTCTTCCAGCCTTTTAATACCTGGCGGTTGTAATCAATATTTATCCAATTGATGTGAACCTTTTCCATTTCCTGGACAGCGTTCAAGCATTCAGCTCGTTCATGTACCCCACAAGTTTCCCCACCAAAGGGTACAAATCTCGATTCAGCCTCAATAAAATCTAGCTCCGCCGCAAGTGTCCAGCCTTCCTCCCCGTAAGGATAAGTCCCCACATCATCTTCTGAGGCCAGGAAACAATCATTAAGATGTCCCACCCGAGCCAGATTTGAACCATCAAAGGCTCTTTCAGCAGTGAGAACTGAGTCCCCATTGAGAGGATCTCCAGTAAAAATATGTCTTTTATAATGAGGGGTTCTTTGAACAACCATGCGATCCTTTGGAACTTCATCAAGAATGGCAAAGAGAATATCCCTTTTATTATGGATACTGTCCAAACCATTGGCTGAATTATGCCATTCACCCCAGCCACCGATAAATCCGGCATCCACTAGACAGATAACATCCTTATTCTTGCGCCATAGAGGTCCCAGCTGCTTGATATGGGTCATTACGATATCTTTTGGAGCATCATCACCATATTGGGCTTTGGCGCCATCATGGGGACCATGGTTGTAGGCAACCCGAGGGTTGACCTTTATTCCATTTTTGCGAGCTTCATCAAAGCCACTCTGAATGGCCTGCAAGAATTCATCAGTGAATGGCTTATCTCTAAATTTATCAGCCGAGATGCGACCGTAGATAAGGGTGATATTTTCATTTCGTATATCAAAATTTTCAGGACGAGGCAGCTCTCTGGCATGGTGAAAACCACGTTCTGGATTTGGAAAAACATCCATGCTTTCTTCAAAGCTTATTTCTTTGATCTCAACAGTTGTTGGGCATGCTATGATGAACACACTGAGGGTGATTGAAAAGATTATGCGACTGAAATTGAGCTTGCTCATATTTCACTCCTTTTTTTCTATGAATGTCACTGTTATTGCTCGTAGTACGCGCTTGGACGTGGTCATTCCGTTCAGATCGAAGATGATATCTGGGGTTTCAAGTATTTGCTCAGTTCGACCCACAACCCTGGCAGTATCGGTCCACCCTGCAACAGCTTGGGCAATTCCTGCATAGACCAGCGAGGGTTGACCATTTCCATCTGGATCAGGTGAGCCATTGGACTGGCTGGCTCTAAATGCATTGTTGTAATCCCCTGAAACATTTAATTCAAAAAAATAGCGCCAGGTTGAACCGGGCTCAAGACTTGTGTAAACTTTTAGTTCTGCCTTTGGTGTTGCGCCTGTGATACCATCAGGTAAGGGCTTCAGGAAAGAAGGTTGCCCTCCTTCTTTTTCGATACCCCTGCGAGAAATCCAATATGGTAAGGCTGTGGGACACACTACTTTTCCAACCCAGACCCCTCGTGCAAGACGACTGGATACCCACAGCGTTTTGATCTCTGAACCATCCATATTTTCAAGCCACAATGCCATTTGGGGTGGTTCACCAAAATTACTCAGACGATAAATTTCCGGGTTCAATTGAATCTCAAAGAGTGTATTAGCACCTTCAGGATTACTCCATAATGGAATCCCATTGTTTTCACTCCCCCAGGCCCAGATAAAAGGCAGGATGACAGCTAGAAAACCGTAGTTAGCTTTTAGTTTAAACACCAATAATCCCAAGTGGAGTTCTTGTCTTCCATTGCCCTCTGGTGAAGTCCGGGAAATCAATTGATTGAGACCGCCCCGCAACAGACAACTCAGTCAACTCCGATACAACAGACCAATCTGCAGCTTCATAGACATCCATATCCGTGGGCAACCCGTTTCGCAGACAATGGATAAGACGATAATCCTCAATAAAATCAGCACCTCCATGACCCGCGCCTTCCGCCAGTCCTTCCATTTGAGAAATGAGGGGATGTTTGTACTGCTTTGCATAATCCATGAGGGGTTCCCAGGTATGGGCTTGGCTTGATCCCTCGATGTGAATCAGATTCTCCTGAGTTAGATCTCTAAATCCCTGGGTGATACCTTTAGTTCCTTGAACCAGATTGATGCGACTATACGGTCTAGGCAGATTTGTGTCCTGCACCAGATAGATAGTTTTTCCCTTCAGCGTTCGGATCAGCGAAATGTTGACATCTCCACACTTGAAATCGACTTTGGAATATTTATGATCAGGACCAAGATGTGCCTTAGCAAATTCGTGCAAACCACGGGCATTTGAGCTCATGGAGACCAGATAGTCTAAGCGATCACCCCGACTGATATTCATGCATTGAGCGATGGGTCCTAATCCATGGGTTGGATAGAGATTTCCGTTGCGCGAGATGATCTCTTTGGTCCACCAATCGCCTTCATATGCGCTACCCAGCAAATTATTCCGCATATCATGGCTGTAGGCACCCTCACCATGTAATAATTCACCAAAGACGCCCTGTTGGACCATGTTATAGATCATCATTTCAGGTTCCATGTAGCAGACATTTTCCATCATGACACAGTGTTTGTTGAATTTCTCGGCTGTTTCGACCATTTCCCAGCATTCTTCAATGCTTGTGGCGGCGGGGACTTCAGTAGCTGCGTGACTCCCTGTCCGCATGGCTTCAACAATAATTGGCACATGCCAGTTCCAGGGTGTTGCTGTGAAGACCAGATCCAAGTCCTCTTCTCCACACATACGTTTAAAATCGGTTTCACCTCGGAAGTAGCCTTTGGGAGCTTTTTTGCCAGCCTCAGTTGCCCACTCCTGCATTCGCTTAACCTTGTCTTCCACAAGATCACAAACCGCTACAATCTCAACACCTTCAATGCGCAAGAAGTTTTGGAAATGAGCAGAACCCATGTTTCCCACACCCACGATACCCAATCTAACTGTATCAATGGGACCAACCTTTGCAGCACCTGGGTTGGTGCTTATTTCCTTGGCACAACTGTTGATCGCCATTCCAGCCAGGGCAGCCCCTAAGCCAAGGGCAGAACCCATTTGGATAAAATCTCGTCTTGATACTGACGAAACTTCTTGGGCTGATCTTTTTTTCATGCTTTTCTCCCTGGCAAAAAAAAGGAAATGATCGAGTAACCGATTGTTTCATTGTAGTCGCTATGATGTTTGGCATTAAAAATGAGCAGCTGCCTTATTTGTTCTACTCAAAATTGAGCTAACGGAACATTGTCATGTTAGATTTTAAGAATCCCCAAAGGTTCACGGGTTTTCCATTGACCCCTGGTAAAATCGGGGAAGTCAACCGCTTGTGAGCGATTGGCAACGGAGATCTCAGTTAATCCAGACACCACAGTCCAATCGGCGGCTTCATAGACATCCATATCTGTTGCTAAACCATTACGCAAACAGTGAATCAGGCGGTAATCTTCAATAAAGTCTGCACCACCATGATTGGCCCCTTTGGCCATTTCCTCCATCTGAGTGATCAATGGATGTTTATACTTATCGGCATGAGTCATTAGTGGTTCCCAGCTGTGTGGCTCTGTCAAACCTTCAATATGGATCAGGTTTTCATGGGTCAGGTCACTAAATCCCTGAGTAATACCCTTGGTCCCTTGTACCAGGTTAATCCGGCTATAGGGTCGCGGTAAATTTGTGTCATGTACCAGATAAATGGTTTTACCCTTGACCGTTTTAATCATAGATGTATTGATATCACCGCACTTATAATTTGCCTTGGCAAATTCATGATCAGGTCCAAGATTTTTAGTGGCGAATTCTTTTAATCCATGGGCTGTAGTACTCATGGATACCAAATAGTCAAAACGATCTCCACGACTGATATTCATGCACTGGGCAATGGGACCCAGACCGTGGGTTGGATACAGATTTCCATCACGATTAATGGAATGATAGATTCTCCAATTACCCTCATAAGCGCTACCCAATTTATAATTTCTTAAATCATGATTATAGGCACCTTCACCGTGTAGTAATTCTCCGAATACACCTTGTCGGGTCATATTGAAAATCATCATCTCCGGTTCCATATAGCACACATTTTCCATCATGACACAATGCTTATTGTATTTCTCGGAAGTTTCAACAAGCTCCCAGCATTCCTCGATGGTCACAGCTGCTGGCACTTCAGTTGCGGCATGGCTGCCCGTCTTCATGGCTTCCACCATGATGGGTGCATGCAGGGACCAGGGTGTGGCAGTGAACACAAGATCCAATTCTTGTTCGGCACACATACGCTTGTAATCATTGGGACCTTTAAAATAGCCAACCGGTTTCTTTTTTCCAGCCTCAGCTGTCCAATCCTGCATGCGCTTAACTTTATCTTCTATAAGATCGCAAACCGCCACGATTTCCACCCCATCTATCTTCAGGAAGTTTCGATAATGTTGTGAACCCTGATTACCCACTCCTATAATGCCTAAGCGGACAGTATCCATAGGTCCGACTTTGGCTGCACCAGGACTGGTGGCAACTTCTTTGGCGCAGGCACTGATAGCCATACCCGCCAGGGCTGTGCCGATCCCTACAGCGCTCCCCATACGGATGAAATCTCGTCGACTTACACCTGCATCTTTTTTTAAATCAGACATATCAAATCCTTCCTAGTCGTTAACTGGAATAGCTTCAAGAAGCAGAGAATGGTCAAAATTGGCTGAAATCTCGGCTGCTCCACCGCTAATTATTCCAAAATCAATATTTTTTACATAATCCGTCACTTGATACTTCTGGTCTGTTTTTAATCCTCGCAGTTGGAGCTTTCCATCAAATGCTGGGTTGTAGAAGGCGTAATACATGCGCTCATCCTTCTGGATGGCATGAGCCTCGGGATAATCATATCCAATATCGTAGAGCTCACCCCGATAATCACCTTTCGGCAACATTTTTTCATTATAAATGGTCAACCATTTGACCCACTCGGCTTCGCGTTCTGGTGTTAAAGCAATATCAGATTTCTGTGCTTGATTTTTGCGATCATAAACGGGCTCTTCAGGTGGCCAGGTGAATTTCGTTCCTACCACACCACCGACTCCCACAGTAGAAGCAAAATCTGACATATTGTCACTCAGTTCAACATGATCGCCATAGTAGGGTGCATTGCGGCCCATGAGGGCTTTCAGTGTTTTTCCCTTGAGACGAATCTGCCATGAGTTTAATGGATCACTTGATACAGGTTGATTAAAGTAGGGCATACTATGAAATGCATATGATGCTCCGCAGGGACAGATTTCCACGACTGCATCTGGTTTTAGCGAGCGAGCCGTGTTATAAATATCCTGAAAGAAATTTGGCATCTGCTCCACTGATTCTTCGGGACGTTCATGATGATGAGCCGGGTTATAACAGGGTGGTGCACCATTCAAGTGCTGACCATCAATCTTGAGACCGTCATAACCCCAGGTAGTGAGAATCTTCGTAACCAGGTCTTTGGTGTATTCACGCACAGGTGGATAGGCCGGGCAAAGATAATAGCTATCCCACCAGGAAATATCCTGGGTGCTTCCATCTTCATTCATCAGGACAAACTCTGGATGTTCCGTGATTAAGGCAGTACTGGGATCAACGGCCAGGGGTGCCCACCAGAGCTTGGGCCGAAGACCATTTTTGCGAATTTCATCGGTAAAGGCTTTCATTCCGGCATCACCCTCGGGGAATTTATCCTTGAGGAGCTCCCAATCGCCTTCTGCGTTGTGATAACCATCATCCAGGACGGCCCATTTGTAGCCCATTTCGGCGACCTTTGGAAGGGTATTATAAATCTGATCGATTTTAAAATTGCGTTCGTAGCCCCAGGCACACCAGATTGGATCATAGGTGGTTTCAGGGAAGGCATCAAATTTAATCCCACGGTCTATCATCATTTGACGGTAGGTTTCCAGGGCAGTGAAATAATCCCCTTCGTGTAAAGCGATAAAGGTGGTGAAGGTTGCTGAGCTCTCACCAGGTTTCAAGACGAAATCATGCTGATACTTTACGGCGATCTTTGCACCTGATTCGGTTGAAAATGAAGTTGGGAATGCTGTTAGTTTTGGAGCAAGCTCCAAATGTCCCACTGCAATACCAAAGTCCGGGTTCCAGACATCAATCACAGGTGTACCACCACCATAATCGGTGGCGTTCATACCCATATAATTGACTTGTTTGAATCCATCTTTGAGAGGTAGAATCCAATCTGCCCGTGATTCATAGGCACCACTCTGATAAGCAAAGAATGGAATACTATCGGTTTGCTTTGGATCTACGGGTATCATGTAGGAATTATTTTTCCAGGCCTGGATGTTTATATCAGCAGAGGAGGAATTCTTATATTCACATTGAGTAACTACGACACCGGGATATTTTTCGTAGGTCTGAAAGGTGACCGCTTTTTCTAATTCCCCATTGCTCCCCCGAAGTGTTGTTTGTGAACCCTTGCCCATTTCATTGTCTATGGTCATCTCATTCAAATCTAAATAATTGAATGAGGTCACCCATTGATCAGCAATTTTCACCTTCTCAGAGTAGCCAAAGGGAGTTAAATCTGTGTTAGAATTACTCATTTTGACCAGTTTTGTTGCCAGTTCACTATTGATCTGGATGAGCAAATTCCCAGATTCTATACTAGCAACAAGCTTATCTGTTTCACTATTAGTGGCAAGCTTGGTGGATGATGAGCAGCTGATCAAAATTGCCCAGAGGACTAACATTGAAAAATGTTTTAAAATGGTATTGATATCCATGATTACTCTTTTCTTGGATTAGGGTTTGGACACATAAAATATTTATTCATAGCGTGCACCGGGATCGCTTGTGACCGGAAAACAATCAGCACCGATCTCCACCAGTGCCTCACACACTTCCTGCTCTCGCCCTGGAGCTAAAATAGCAATCGTTCCACCCCCTCCTGATCCATTGATTTTGGCACCTAGGGCACCCATTTCAAGGGCTCGATTTATCATGAGGTTTATTTTGGGGACTGTAATTTGTAAATAATCACGTAAGCGTTCGTGGTGTTGATTCATAAGCTTGCCGATCTGCTTTAGATCCAAGGTGTCTTGCCTTAAATGCTCCAGAGCCTGTCTGGTAATTTCATGATTTGTGACAGTGGCATAGAATATTGGTATGACTATTTGAGGTAATAAATCATAGTATTTGCTCAGGTCTTCGACTCGGACCTCTGATAAATTGAATTCTGGATCATTTTCTTTTAAAATTGATATTGCGCTCTCAATACTGGGGCGGATACGACCATGCACTTCCAGAATTTCTTTTGGAATCTTTGAATTACTTAGGATCAAACCATCAATTCCATCTCTCAACACTTCAACTTCATACGATATAGTATTGATATGAACGACCTGACCGAGACTTATGGAATAATGATCCATCATACCGCCTGGTTCACCATGTTCCAGAACTTCGGCCTGGTAGGCCAGCTGAGCAACATCTCCAGGCTCTAATTCTTTTTGATAATTGTAAAGTTTGACAAATATTTTAATCAAGCCAACGATCATGGCGCTGGAGCTGGATGAACCCGCTTTGTATGGTATATTTCCAGAAAATTCAATGTGACAACCCGAGTGAAATACTACACCTTCTCTTCTCAAAACCCGGATGATGGAAGCTAGATAGTCACGTGGCTTTAATTCCTCAAATTTTTCCTCTAAGTCAATCCGTCTCGTCTCATTGATATCGGGCATGACAATAGTCATGTGCTTATTTGAATTCAATTGACCTTTGAAATTGATGTGACGATTTATGGCGGTAGCTATGACGGGTAAACCAAGATAATCCTGGTGTTCTCCAAAGAGACAAATTCGGCCTGGTGATTTTACCCGAACCACAGCTTGAGCGGACATGAAGCTCCTAAATCATTGATAAGTATTATCCACACCTGGACAATGATAAAAAATCCTGAATAGAAGGTGGGGAGCCCAATATGGGCTCCCCTGTGAAACAACAGCTTATTTGAGCATTATCATTTTACCGGAAACAGCACCAGCAGGTGTTGATACGCGGTAAATATAGACACCTGAATCCACTGACTGATTTAAGTCATTGGTACCATTCCAGGTTACTTCGTTTGCACCGGTCTGACCCATTCCGTTATAAACGGTGGCGACTTTCTGACCGAGCATGTTGTAGATATCCAGAGACACAGCTGAAGCAGTATTCAATGAGAATCTGATTGTTGTGCTTGGATTGAAGGGATTTGGATAGTTGCCAATGATTGCGAATTCACTGGGAAGAGTGATTTGATCTTCATCGATTGTAACAGGATCAGCTCGACGTGTACCACCGGCTCCAAATGAGAATAGAGCTGTTTGGTATCCAAGATCATCTTCTATTGCTCCTGGGAAAGCATCGTTACTCCAGTCTGTCATTTCCTCATTTAATATGAGAAGATTTAGACCTTCATAAAAGACCCCTACTTCGCCAACATCAGCACGAGGAATGGCGAGTTCAAAGGCATTATCGTCACCATTAATAGCTACCTCATAACCTGAACCGACATCTTCATAATCTTCGGCTGAGCCGCCTTCACCGATATAATGCTGAATTATATTACCTTCGTCAAGTGGATTTAGCACATAATCACAACCAGTTGCCCACCAGTCCCATGTAAGACCAGTCGCAGCACTCACATCCGTATCAAGGAAGACCGAGATTACACCAGGTACATCGGGAATATCCCCAAAAAGACCATCCTCATTAATATCAAGACGGACATAAATATAATCGTCATCGTGAGCCATATAGACATCCTTGATATCCATGGATGGATAGGCGAAATCACCAGTTTCTTCTACCATATTTGGAGCGACATCCATTTGATGACCAGGAGCCCAGTCAGACATATCCCCATCAATTGTGATGGTATGACCAAAGTAGTATTCTACCGTCCATGATCCGAGATCATCCTCTATGCCTCCCGGGTAGGCATCATTGCTCCAATCGGTCATTTCCTCATTCAGGACAAGGATTCTAGTTGATGCATCAGCAGCATCTAGACCAAGATCAACTCTCGGAACAGCAAACTCGAAGCCGTTATCGTCACCATTAATAGCGACGCTATAGCCAGTTCCAACATCTTCATAATCTTCGGCTGAGCCGCCTTCACCGATATAGTGCTGAATTATATTACCTTCGTCAAGTGGATTTAGGATAAAATCACAACCAGTTGCCCACCAGTCCCAGGTAAGACCTGTCTCAGCACTCATATCCGTATCAAAAAAGAACTGGAATACACCTGGTACGTCAGGAATATCACTTAGAAGACCATCTTCATTGATATCAATCCGAACATAGACATAATCAGCGTCGTTGGTCATGTATACATCCTTGATATCCAAAGATGGGTAAGCGAAATCACCCGTTTCTTCAGTATATCCCGGTGCCACATCCAGCTGCATGGCAGGTGTCCAATCTGACATGTCACCATCGATGAGAATTGTCGCGGCAGATACGAATACTGCAAGAAGCAGAATACTCAGACCCACCAGCGTGTTACGTAGCGTTTTAAGCATGATACAACCTCCTTAGGTTTGTTTTATTACTTAATTTATATTTAAACTCTCTACCCCTCTTGAAATAGAGACCGTCCTTATTCATCGAATCACCACAAATTTCTCATATATATCAGGCAATTCAGATTGATCCAGATTCACACAATCCGTAACATAGGCGATATATACGCCACTCACAATACGCTGGTTGGATTCGCTGAGTTGGTCCCAGGCCTCATCCCCACTACCAGAAACATGCTCAATTGATTTTACCAAATCGCCTGTGGCATTATAAATTTTGATAGTGCAGAAAGCAGGCAGATTCACAAATAAGATCTTATTTGGATCTCCCGTAAAGTTCAATTCACCTCCAGTTGAGATGAATGGATTTGGAACAACCCTGACACTGTCGTTGTGAGTCGGTGCTGGTTTGAATGATACTGCCCCACTCACCGTTCTGTTCTGGTAATGAGAACTCTCAAGGGGGGTACCTGGAAATAATCCATCATTCTGGGAACCATCGTCCACTGTTGTTACGTAATATCGATAGTTTTCGCCCCTGACGGCCAGGGTATCTAGGAATTCTGTGACCGTGGAATCAACTTCCCCAATCAGCTCATAAACGATGCCCTTACCGAACTCATCCTCTTTAAAATTAATAAGTTGAGCACCTAATTTCCTGTAGATACGATAACCGGCCAGATCGGGAATACCGGTCACTGGATCCGGCACGGACCGCATATCCTCCCACTCCAATTTTATAAACCCGCCACCACTGGTTACTTCTAAAGCTGGTGAAGGCAGAGGTGCTGGTACTGGATGACCACTATTCATTCGATCCCAGGCCCAGCGGGCACGGCTGAGGTATTCATATAAAGAATCCTTGCCCTGTGCCAGAAAATCGCGTTTGGCTATATCATCAAATGTTGCGCCGGGTTCGTCACGATACCAGCTTAACCATTCCTGACCTTTGGTAACGGTTTCTTCATAGTCCACACCACCAACACCCACAGCATAGATGATATCCACATCTTCTCCCATTGAGAAATCGTAGGGTCCCAGACTCATATTCATATGATCACTCTTGGACCAGTGGCTGTTGCCCGGATCTTCCCAGTCCGGCGGATGCTGCCATTCACCTGTGGAGAAATAATTATAAGATGGCATCCCACTAAAAACATTGGCCCATACTTCAAATATATCAGACATGGCTAAGGTGTGGGGAAGATTGGGATCATCTGAACTATCAGCGGCTGAAACATCAGCGTGTAACAGCGTATAGCCTGGGAATTGATATGATAAAAACTGACCTTTTAAAACATGGGCAAAACTGGGGTCACCTGTATCATTAAATTCTTTCCCACCTGCTTCAAGCGTTTCCACATCAGTGTCATTTCCATCCCAGCCCCAGACTAACAACATATCATCGCGTGAATCGTCCAGACTTGAGGGGTAGAGTGGGTCAACAAGCTCCCAATCCATCCAGTCATCAAATGCATCTCCACCCCAACGACTTCCATACATGATCTCTTTCTGACCAGCAAAACTGGGAATCATATGATAACCAATTACAAAATAGACATTGGTCAACTCCTGTTCAGGAATATCAGGATCCAGATCGAGGAAATCATAATCACCGGTAAATTTGAAGTTCAGATGATAGATGATGTAGTCGTCATGGAATTCATTGGCAAATGAATAGGTCTTCAGGGTGATATAAAAACCTGGCTGGGCTTTCATCACCAGATCAATCTGAACATCGGAGAGCAATTCCGTAGAGAGTTCCCCATTAAATTCATAACTGTCATTTGAATTATCAACTGTGATCTGTGGTGGTGCATAGCGCCGATATTCATAAATGCCCCAGGGTGGACCAATGCTTCCCAATTGACCAATATCGATATATGAATTACTAAAACCTGCTACCAGGGTATCTGAGGTTTGCGTAGTATCGGTATACGCCCGGTAGGATTCGACGTTTATTAAAACCCTGGAGAACTGGCAATTCTCTGAGTCGTATACCCCTTGGGGCCAGGATAAAACGGGTTTGGTAGGACCTGAAGTATCCAACCATAAGGCCGTATCAATGCGATGTTTTAGCTTACCCAGATCATGAAAGCGACTGCCTTCATAGGTCTGAGCCTGAATCACTGCCACGAACAGAAATGAAACAAGTGCAATATTAAGTAGTTTGAGCAATTTCATGTTTTTCCTGAGCCCTTTTAAAATGAGAACCGCACACCAATATAGATATCGCGTGGATTGAGGAATTGGGTCCATGAGTACCAACCCAGTTCCAGATATTCTTCGTCGTAAACACCATATTGATCATTCCCCTTCTGATCTCCTGTTTCAAAAGGAAGCTTCAAGGAGGATAGATATGAGGTGTATCGTTCAACATTGGTTAAGCGTTTCTCATTGAACAAGTTGGTAACTGTTGCATAGATAACCATATCTCGATCTCGAATCCGCGTGGATTTTTCAACTGAAAGATCAGTATTCTTCCAATCAACTGATTCAACCCACTTTCTGGCTGAAAGTGATGCTGATTCATCAAGGATGAATTTGCCGCCATCAGACCAACCAGTAATAAAACTGGCTCTCCAGCCACCCATGGGATAAATCCCAGCGATTTTTTTGCCATAATTAAAGGGTGTCATAAAATTCAGGTTGGCAGAGACTGAAGGTACAGCATAGGGTCTGATCTGCTCATACTGTAATCTTGCTTCATAATCCAGAAGCGGATCTTCATAGATCCCAATCTCCCCTGTCCTACCCCTGGTTTCTGTCGAGTATTCAAAAGTCGTATAAAAAGTGAACCACTTACCCCGGTTCTTTTCAATCCTGAACTCAAGTCCTCGGATGTCACGATATTGATTGTTTGACCAGGTACTGATTTGGATATCTCCAGTACCCAATTGGCCATTGCGAATTTCTAATTCAACAACCTCGTTAGAAACATCTTTGTAATAGGCTCCAAGATGAACCAGGTAACGTTTTGCGATACTATGTTCATATCCAACTTCATATTGAATGGTTTTTGGGAAATCCAGATTCAAATTTGGTATCGTCTGACTTCCACCTGGCTTGACATTGAAATAATATCTGGGGTGTGCAACCTGGTAAAAATGACCATAATTAAAATATATTTTGGCATTTACTGATATAGGATGAGAAATTCCCAATCGGGGACTCAGGACAAATTTGGCAGTCTGCTCCTCCACTCGGAGTGAATCAAAGCCATTGCCTGTTGAATTAAAATAGCCTGAAGTGTAGGGGGAATTGAAGGGATCATCCAGATCAAAGGGAGAGTTCCTGGGATCATAATAATCAGCACGAAGCCCAAAATTTGCAATCATACCTTCAAACTCCAGACGGTCCTGGAAAAAGGCGCTACCCTTGATGGGATTTTCAGTGTAATAGATCCACAGGCTGGGATTTTCCTCATAGGTGAGAATCTCGCCACCGCTATTTTGTAATTCCCGTTCCTTGAACTCAGTAAAACTGAAGTCAAATCCAGCTTTGATCTGATTGCGTTTGTTGATCTGGGAGACATAGGTACCATGGAATCGCAAACCCTTATAATTCGAGTGATTATGTCCGCGACCCAGACCACCCAGGATTGATTGATTTGGTTGGTCCCATTGCTCGGCGCCTTCACCTAAATGAGCGCGAGGTCCCTCATCGTAACCGACTCCAGCAATATAATGAATCAAAGTTGAATCCCGGGCTTCCAGAGGTTCCTGAAAGGTTGAGTCAATGGTAAATTCTAATCCAAGATCCAAATAGGTCGAGGGACTAAAGATATAAGACATCTGGAACCCACCAACATAGGTTTTATTCTGAATCGGATTAAAGGCACCTTCAGCCCACAGATAGGTCGGTGAATTCAGTAAATATGACATGGAATATACTGAACCACTACTCCCATTCAAGACTGCCGGTGAGGCACCATATACATCACCACCACCGACACCGTCTTCATAATTATAAAGACCAAGAAGGCGTAGATTGATTTTATTGTTGACCCTGTAATTTAATTTCACTTGACTCACAGTATTGAAGTAAGCTTTACGACTGAGAGGCAGGTAATACTGCGTGTTTTCAACACGTTGTGAAAGCATAAATCGCAGTCCTCGGAGTGGTGTAGGACCTGATAAGGTTAAATCAGCGACTACATCAGGTAGATCCCCATACTTAATTTCCCGGTGACGCCATTTCCAGATTTCTAAGGCTTCCTGTGGAGTATAGTCATTGTCCGGAATGTTGTCTTTTGCATTATTGAGGGCTACCTGATTCCAGCCAACGAACTGAAATGGATATTCACCTGATTCCACATCTTCTTTGGAGACACCTTCAAAAGCTTTTTCACCAGCATAAACGCTCCAGAATGGTCCTTCAGGAGAGAAAGGACTGGGACCAAAATGTTTTCTGGCAGGCGGACTAAAGCGCACATCACCGTGTACTGCAATGCGTTCCTTGCCTTCTTTGGTAATAATGTTTACCAAGCCTGAGCGCACCTGACCAAATTCAGCATTAAATCCACCGGAGAGAATCTCAATCTCTTCGATAGAAGAAACGTTAATACTGGACATAGGCACCTGGGTTCGCTCGTTCATAAGAGAAACGCCATCCAGGATGATATTGGTTTCATCGATTCCACCACCTCGGATGCTAAAACCGGAACCATCCTCACTTGATTGGGCAGAAACACCTAACTGGGTCGAGAGAATTTCATCAATGCCCTCAAGCGGTAGTGATTGTACATCTTCAGCCCGGATATAATATTTACTGGCCGAAACGTCCAGTTTGATAACTTCACGTTCAGCGACAACCACGACCTCTTCACCTTCAAGGCTGGATGTGATCATATCAAAATTTACAGTTGCAGTTCGGTTGACGAATACGAGGACTTGTTCCATGCGCTGATTGGCATATCCAATCATATTACAGGTAAGCGTATAGATCCCGGGCGATACGTTGATCAGATAGTAATCACCTTCCATATCAGCGGCGGCACCAGATATTCTTTCGACGGGGTGAGGTATTCCGGCATCCCAACGTTCGACGATCATGACGTTCGCACCAGGCAGCGCTTCCCCTGTAACTACATCAATAACGCGTCCAGAGACTTTTCCGGCTCCCGCAGCAAAACTCAATGCGGGTGTCATGATTAGTAGTATTAAAGCAAAACTTATTTTTAAGCGAGTATTTGAATTAATCATCATATCACCTATTGTTGGTATCCGGTTGCGCCGACATAGACTCTCTGAATCATCCCTGCCTCGTCGACTGAAGTGACTGTGTGATCATCAGCGACATTGGAGTATACCAGCACCAGATTTATGCCATCCCAGGTCATAAAATTTGCTGTTGGTACAATGTCGCCTGGAAAAAACTCCACTAGTTCACCTGTATCCATGTTGTAGCGATAGAGTATATTAGCGCCCTCTGGTACAAAGTAAAGATTGCCATCAACATCAAATTCAAGCGTATAGATGTTATCAAATTCATCCAAAACCACTTCGGTTTCACCTAGAGTTTCGCCAAGAATCTGATTGCGACTGATAGCCGCTCCTTCTTCCTGATAGGCCTGGGTTACATAGAGATATCCACCCATTATTTTGCAGCTTGTGGGTCGTGAATACTCCATAACCTTCAACGATAAAGTGGTGTCCGACTCGTGTGTACCCACAAAAGATCTTCCAACTATGGGTTCATAGTAAATTCCGCCGGAGATATCTGTGATGGTGGTATCCAAGTAATCTTCAATTTCCTCAATTTCCATTTCATAATATCCCATGCTGGAGTAGAACATGTTTCCTGAGCTCCAGTCAAAGGCAATGCCTGAGGGTGTAACTACTTCCTTGATTTTCTTTTTAAAGCTGGTAGAACCATCGAAGGGTATTGCCGATATCCAACCCTGCTCTTTGTTTCTCCTGAGATTTGCACCCCATATGGTGTCCGTATTGACATCATAGATCAAGTTGCCCAGGATGGTGGATGTTTTCACGACACTAATCTCACCTGTAGTTGATATACTATGGAGTCCCTTGCTCCAACCGCCATCAGCTTGATTGACGATAAAATAAATTGTGCTATCTGGAGCTGTCGTAATCCCAGCGGGCCAATAAACCGTATCGGTCAAAGCTTCAAGGGCCTGAAAAAAGGTAAAACTCAGGCTATCGTTAATCATTGAATTACCCGATGTATCGGAAGTATCTACTACTAAACCTTCCCAATAGCCCCAGAATTCACTCCCGGGGACTGAAACCTTTGGAAGGACCGTCTTATCATTAACCATGGGTAATTGGACGATGAGTTCAGTTGATCTTGCCTCCTTCACAACACCCTGATTTGCTCCAAAGAGGACCATGTTGTCATCTAGAGTTGTGGAAAAGTTTTCACCCGTGATGGTCACATCCGAACCTGCGAACCCGGAATCAGGAACAACACTAAATATCAGAGGGGCTGGTCCTCCAGTAGGGTTAGGATCCGTCCAGGACTTGCTCTCCTCGGTGCAGGCGATTATCCCAACCAGAATAAGCACGGAAAAAGCTGAATTGATTAATAATTTCATTTTATGCTCCTCCCTATTGTACCGATAGCCCAAGTGTAAATAAATGGACTGGATTAAAGGTTGAAAAATTGTTGAAAGCATAATTGAACTCGAAACCCAGAGGTCCCATGGAATGCTTAAACCCGAGACCAAAAGTGATATCCTCATCATCGTAATTTGTCTTATATCCCGTTCTGAGAGCAATCATTTCACCAAGCCAATACTCTAGACCCAAATGAACCCGTTCCGTATAATCTCTGGCATGCACCAGATCCGCGGCTACGGTCAGATGTTGATTATTTCCAATATTAAAAAATTCCAGCATATCCATTGCAACCCCTAGTCTAAAGGTGAGAGGTAGCGGGAAAGATTCAGCAATGTAACTTTTTTCCTGGGAAAAATTTGAGAGGCTCATGCCAATACGCAAATCACCAACCCCCGGATAGAATAAAGTTCCCAGATCAAAAGCTGGGACACCGAGTGTTGCATCAACATCTTCAATTTCACCGGCAGCTAAATCCGTACTGGTATGTGCTGTACCAAGGTCCTCATAACAGTATTTGATCACACCACCAACTGAAAACTTTGTGCTTATGGCTGATGACAATCCAAGACCCATAGCCATTCCAGTGGGTGAAAAGGTACCCAGCTCAATAAAACCATTTGAGTTATTCGCTCGCATCGTGGCATTGATATCCCCATAGTTGACACTCACAACTTGAGCTGAAATCACCAGGCGGTCATTTAATTTGTACCCGCCACTCATGGCCATATGATTGATATCTGCAATCCAGGCAACATTTGAGAATGTAAAACCCGAGGCTGCGATATGAGCCATACCCGCTGGATTCCAGAATACTGATGTCAGGTCTCCGTCCATTGTAGTAACTGCGGTCCCCATACCCATAGCTCTCGCACCAACAGGTATTGACAGCCACTTAAACCCTGTTTGGGCCAGTTTTTTGACCGCCCAAGCATTTTGGGGCAGGAACAGCAATACTAGCATTGTGGTCACCAGGAGTTTTCTGGATTTAATCATATTTACACCTCTATACTTTAGATACTTCATAGCTTATTTGAGATATGTTGCTTTTTGTACAATTGCTTCACTGTAGGTGCTTGCTCGAATAAAATACAAGCCGCTTGAAACAGTTTCGTCTGGTTTCCAGTTAATACTATACTCACCAGGGAAATATTCTTCATCAGATAAGACAGCGATTTTTTGACCGAGTTGATTAAAAACTTCAAATAAAACTGGCGCTGATTCCAACACTTCAAATTCAAGGGCAAAATTTCCGTTAAATGGGTTTGGATAACCCGCACGTATTTCAAAGGAGCCTGGTCGTAATATTTTTGTCCCTGGGTCAATACTGGTTGGTTCTATTAACTCAAAAAACAATTCCCCGCTATAGTCTTCTCCAGGCGCAGCGCTTGAAATGGTTAAGGTATGACCTAAATCATTATAACCCGTTTCTGCTTCCCAAATATCCTCATTTGCTAAATGGATGGCAAATTCATGGCGATAGCGTAGGGCAGGGACTGGATCAGAAAGGTGCATAAACATATCATAGCTTCCTTCAAGTATGCCTTCTGGAATTCCACCACTAATGCTCACATAGGCAGTATCTCCCCCCATCCACCAGCGAGGATCTTCCAGACTTAGGAGAGTATATTCATCCTGACTTGTCTGATGGCGGATGACCAATTCACAATTTCTTGGATTATAGGGGCTGGCAAAACCCTCATTGAATATGCTAAACTCACTCTCCAGCATTCCACCTGGTTTGACTTCATTTTGAAGTCTTGAGTCAAGTAATTGAAAACGATAGCCCAGACGACGCTGAATTTCTGGCCAACATCCATTCTCTTCCCAACCATCAATGACCTCTGGATGATAATCTCGATTTAATACAGACCAGCGCATGCGCGCAAGATCGATGAGAGCATTTTCACATCCGGAGTAGGCACTTGGGTTGCAGGTCTCACCACCCTGAGGTACATACCTGTTATCCAGATTTAAATAAGTTTTATCCGCTTCAATATTGCCATAAGTCCCATAATCAGTAGCGCTGGCCAGGAAACAATCGTTATGTGCACCAGTTCTTGCCCGATAGGTTTCCGAGAAAGCCGAGTCCAGGCTTAGGGGATCATTATTGGAGAAGATTGCTTTTTTATAGCCTGGTGTGCGAATCACCACCATCCGATTCGCTGGAAGTTCTTCAAGCTCTTTAAAAAGAACAGATCTTCTATCACTGGTGTTGTCAAGATCATTACTTGAATAATACCATTCTCCCCAGGCCCCTATAAATCCAGCCTCGACATAAGCTATGGCATCGGCATTTTCCGTCCAGACAGGACCCAATTGATCAATATGGGTCTGGATCCATTCCAATGAGGCATCTTCACCATCCTGGTCATCGGTATAACTATAACGCATGACCAGTTTTATTCCACCTTCTCTCGCCGCAGTCAGGTCATTGTGTACTCTTGTCAAAAAAGAATTTGAAAGACTATCTGTGCGGTAACTTCCAGTATTGTATATCCTTTGAGCAATAGTAAGTCCATCGTTCCTAAGGTTTGTGGCATAAGTAACCGAGACAGCACTACTTTTATATGCTGACAAACCCCGCTCAGGATTAAGGAACAAATCGTCAGTAATTGTATAGGTGTGGTCAGTAAAGGACTGTCCAATAAGAGCCATTGAAAAAAGGCTAAAAATTAATATAATGAGCAAGTTTTTCATGTCGATTCCCACTTAAATTTTCTTTTCCAACCAAACCACAGCACCGCGAGTTATGGGTGGCAGTTTGGAGCTTAAACCAAATTGGTTGTACTCTGATTCCAACATGATAATCTCACCTAAATATGGTAAAAATAATATATTATCCTCAGGTCCTGCATCCATAAAGAGGATTTCAACATCTTTTTGTGGAATCTGATTCGCATTTTTTTCGGCAATTATTCCAGTGTAATTCGCTATAAACACGTGAGGTTTACCATCCACTTGAGCAATCTGTGTGGCTATGCCAGGGCCAGCCTTCAAACTTACCAAAGGCTGAGCAGAAGCGTCCTTCGTCACTGTCTCCTGGAAGATCTTAAGTGCCTGTGTACATGCATTTCCAACCCAATTGTCCGTATAAGCTGAAGCATTAAATTCTTTATGAGCCAAATTGTAATATTCCAATCCCGGGCTACCAATATGTTTGATACCCTGAGACAAATCCGCCAGCACATTCGTCTCCAACTTCTGGCGTTGGGTGCTGTACAAGCCTGTTTCGCCAGTGGTTAATATTTTGCAGCCCCTCGAACTCAAACCTTTCAGCAGATTGATCTCATCCTGATTCAATATGCGTGATTCAGGCATGAGAAGAGTGGTACCTTTAAAATCAGCAAGAGTGCGCGGTGTGACAATTTCAAATTCCATGTGCGATTGTAGGAGCAAATACATTAATCCTTTATAGGCAGGGACAAAATCATTGGTAAAATAGTCTCTTGATTTGGGAGAAAAATAAACTCCTACCGGATTAATAGGTAGGCGGGGACTGAAAAAGGTATTCTCATGCTCTGAGATCCAGTTATAGACTCTAGCTCTGGTTTCATAATCATTTGATCCAGACATGACATGTCCCCGTGCATCATAGGGGTTAGTTCCAGACATGATTTGAGACATAAACATATTTTCCATGGCATCTGATGCACTGATGTTTTCTTCCTCATCCCATGAATAGCTCAGCATCCATGATGCTTTTCCTTCTGCAAAGGCTCTGAAGGACAGCATCCCTGTCATATAGGCAAACCAATCAATGGGTTCACGGCCTGCCGCAGTGTATCCACCTTCCGAATATTCATGGGCGATAGCATCTGAAACTGCATAAAGACGATAGACATCTGCACCCACAACGACGGCATCCTCACCAATTCCGGGGTAGATCTCGGGAATGAGTAAACAGTTTGGGTTCACCGATTGAATATTCATCTGAGCTTCGGCTACAAATTCTGTAATCGCATCCAGTCTGAAATCTAACCATTTCAGGAAATTAGGATCGTCATAATTGCCAAGCTCGAGATCAGTAAATGCATCAAGACCAGTGCGGTTTTTGAATTCAGCCACAGTATATTTATCAAAACTGGCCCAGGTATCCCACCAGCCATCAAAATGGGTCATCCAATATGGGATATCAAGCCAGAGACCGTCAATTCCAGTGGCAGCTATAGCCCGCACATGGGCCATCCATTGTTCCCGCCATTCAGGGGCAAAAGGAGAGATCCAAACGTCCTCATCCCCCTTACTAATCCAAAAGGCATCTTTTTCACTAAAAATAGCCAGGTTTCCATTACGATCAGCCTGGACCCAGTCCGGATGATCTTTATAAAAGGAATGTTCTGATGAATCTGCTTCTGCGGTAATGCATTCCATCCCAGCGATATAAACAAAGGCATAATTCCCAGCAGCATGGGCCTGGGCTGCCATTTCTCTTATGGCTTCAAGTTTCTCGGCTGGATCGAGCCAGCTGTCATATCGACCCGGGATATCATTGTCTGTCTCAATACCAAAAACATGGGTTTCCTGAACCTTTTTAATTATCCCGGGAATGTTAGCCATACTCAGGCCATGTCCGGCAATCCGTGTTCGATGTGACCAATGGTCGGGGTCTGTGACTGCAATCGTGGCGCTTTTTGTATTCTCAGGAACACTCTCTGAGCTACATCTGATGTGTGTCATAGTAAGCAGCACGCAGACTAGAAGGAGGCAGGTGATCTGTCTTGCAGTCACGACCCAGACCCTAATCGTTTGCCATGAGGTATGCTGCCAGAACGGCTAGAACCATACCCGTGATAATGACAGGTTGTGGTATAACTGAATAGATAATCAAGCTCAGAATTATTGTAATTACAGGCGCTCCGGCATTCGTCAAGGGACTAACAATAATAGCTTTACCATAGCGAAAAGCATATACAATACACAGTGCCCCAACCGCATTAAGCACTTGTATCAATGCCGCTAAATACGGTCCTTTGAATCCCCAGTTAATGGGTTCACTAAAATCTGTCATATAAAGGGCAATAGGAGCTAACAGAAGCCCGGTGACCATCATATAGAAAAAGATGCTTTCGGCTTTCATGGTCTCATTGGCGAATTTCATGACATAAGCTTGAAATCCCCAGGCTGCAAAAACCAGGAGTGAAAAGATGACCCAGAGCGAACCCGCGGTGGCTGCATTTTCAGGTGGTGAATATGAAAGCAGGATAATGGCAATTAAGGCTGCAACAATCCCAATCCAACCGCGCTTGGAAGCCCTTTCCTTCAGCAAAATGAAAGATAAAATGATGGTCACTACAGGCGACATTGATATGATGGGAAATATCATATAGGCAGGTCCCATTCGAAGTGTCTGAAAAAGTATGAGTTGACCGCCAGCACCGGTAAATCCAATAATGGCGCCCAGCATAATAGACTTTTTGTCAAATTCAAGTTTCCAATCGATAATCTTGAGGGCAATCAGAGCAGGTGGGATCATGGTCAGAGCCCAAACCACATAGCCCAATGTTGCCGGAAAACCCGCCTTTTCGGGAATCTCGATCAGAGCTCCCCAGATACCCCAAAAACTGGTAGTCACTATAGCGTAAACAAGCCAAAGTCTAGATTTCATGAATTTACTCCTGGTATCGGTTTATTAATTCCACATGCGCTGGCATAAGTCTCTAGAACCTGTCTGACTTTTCCATGCATAAGTGTTATTGGATCATTTTTGATTCGGCCCTCCCGAATTTTTTCATACTCAAAAGGCAAGTACTGACTGATAAGCGAGAGCGGGATAGTTTGTGTCGAAAGATTTTGAATGAGCTTATCCAAAGACTTTTGAAGGGCATCCGTTGGCCAATAGTAGCGGATACGGTCACTCAAACTGAAGAAAAACTCATACAGATGTTGCGATGCGTCAGAGCTATAATGGCTATCCCAGTATTTCGGATCGCTGTTCATGGTGCTGATGATGCTGGATCGGATCTCAGAGCTTGTCCACCCGGGATTCAGGGTCAGCAGCTCTGATTCAATATGAGCCAGAGCAAGAATAGCCTCACGCAGAGCGTAGGTAAGTTGAGGTCCAACCTTGAGAATTGCGAAATGATCTTCAACCAGTTTGCTCAATCCGCTGGCCAACTGATAATCCGTGGAATGGGCTTCAAATAGCAAGGAGTCATACCCCTCAATCAGCCGCACAAGAGCTACCGCTTCTGATGCTTTATATTCCGCCACAAATTGGGATCCAAATTCCAGACCGGGTTGTGCAACCACTGCAATGACACGATCCCAGGCTGCCCTCAAACCATGTTGAATAAATAGATTTTTATGAATAGCTATCGTTTCAGCAACATCACTTGCTACACTGGGAACAAGTTCTTCAAATCCTTCATGGGAACCACCTGGCACTGGAACCTCTGTTCCAATCACATATACGGGTGGGCTTAAATTTTCTCCAGCTATAGATTTTTCGGCAACTGCACACAGGTCAGCCGCCCGCTCAGCCACTAGCTTTGAGTCAAGTGCTCCTATAGGGTCATCAGAACAGCGCATGCTGGTATCGAGATGAATCTTACTAAATCCTGCCTTCACATATTCAGCAACAAGGACCCGTGCATTTGCCATGGCCTTTTCGGCTGGTAAATCCTGCCAGGCGTTGGGTCCTAAGTGATCACCTCCAAAAATAATATTGTCCTGTGCAAAATTCATGTCGGAGGCTATTGTCTTTACAAACTGAATAAAATCAGAGGGTAGCATCCCAGTATACCCACCAAACTGATCGACCTGATTTGAGGTCGCCTCAATCAAAAGAAGACTATCATCAACTATTGCCTGTTCAAGCGCAGCTCTGATGACATGGGGATTGGCAGAACAGACGGCATAGATGCCCAAAGCCTGCCCGGCTTTATGTTGGCGTGTTAATTCTGAAAGTGAGCTATAATGCATATACTTAAATAGAAATAAAGATCTCTTTCCCGTTCTCTTTGATAAAGGATAACATTTCCGGCATATCCGGTGAAGCCGTAGCCCCACCCGCTCTGGTGGTAGCAATGGCTCCGCAGGCACTTCCAGCTATAAGACAATTTTTCAGTTCATCACCCTGCAGCCAGCTTGATAGAAATCCACAATTAAAACTATCTCCGGCTCCTGTAGTATCAATGGGGTCCACCTGATATACTTTTGTCTTGAGCGTCTCGCCCTTTGAGTGGGCTAAAACTCCCTCACTGCCACATGTAATGACGGTTGTGCTGGCATATTGTGAAAGAAACTCGAGTGCTGCTTCTACATTATCTGTATGGGCAATACACATTGCCTCAGATTCATTTGGTAGGAAAACATCAATATATGGTAAAACTTCAAGGATATCATCTTCCCATTTTTCATCAGGATCCCAGCCCGGATCAAACGATGTGGTCATCCCCAGGGATTTAGCCCTCTTGAAAAGTTCCGCACAAGCAGGACGCATACCTGGCTGTAAATAGTATGAGGAAAAGTGCAGGTGCTTCCCGCGCTTTACATAATCAAAATCAACATCGGCGAGATTAAAAGTCTCCATGGCTCCCATGTAGGTCATCATTGCATAATCGTCGGGATAAGAAAGAGCAACAGTAATACCCGTCTGCTCATCATCCTTGACCTGAACTCCTGTACAATCAACTCCCCGTGCTGCCAGTGTATCGGTCACAATTTTTCCCAGATAGTCATTTCCCAGTTTGCCAATAAAGCCCACCTTCAGACCCAGATGGGCAATATTTGTTGCGAAGATTGCCGAAGCACTTCCCATGGTCAGGAGCATGCCTCTTGCCAGTTTTTCTTTCCCCATTTCTGGAAAACCCTGAGGATCATGAAGAATCAGATCCGCATTTAACTCTCCGACGACTACAATATCAAAATCACTCAATTACGTTCCTTTCCAATCCCGGACATTTTAGAGTGTCACTACCTGGGTTAGGTTTCGTGGTTCATCAGGGTCCATGCCCTTCTTGAGAGCATTGTGATAGGCTAGTTGTTGTAGAATTGGGAGTGCCAGTATCAATCGAGCATTTTCTTCTACACCAGAATTGAGTTCCACAACATAATCTGCATTAGCACTTACAGCAGTATTTGCCGTCTCACAGATAGCAATTGATTTGGCACCAAGTGCGTTCATTTCGCCAATGAGTTTGATTTCAGCATCACCTGTATGATCAGATAATAGATAAATGATAAGCGTATCTTTGTCCACCAGAGACATGGGTCCATGGCGAAATTCAAGGCTGTGATAGGCCTCAGAATGGGCTACCGACATCTCTTTTACTTTCAGCATGCCTTCACTGGCCAATCCAAAATGAGGACCATGCCCCAGGTATATAAATTTTGTAAAACTATTGGATGATATAATCTCTTCAGCCAGTCCATTGTTTTTTCCCATAAGGGCTGTACCAATATCTGGCAGGCTTGAAAGCTGGTCGAAGAAGGATTGGTTCCCGGAAAATCGTGATGCCAGAATCTGAATTTGCAGCAGCATGCTGGTGAATGAACGTGTCATCACAACGCTTTTTTCATCCGCATTTCCGATGAGATAGCGATATTCTCCCATCCTGGACAATTCGCTTTCCGCCCGGCATGTCAGCGATATTCTATTGGTTTTGTACTTATTCAAAGTATTGCCAGCCAGTAAAATTTCAGAAGTGGTACCAGAGCGGGATATGAGAACAGCTGAATCGACGCCTCTCGATTTTGCATATAGATCGGCGTAAAACATTATATCTGCTGATGGGATAGCCTGGGCAGGAAGCCCGGTGATTGCTTTCCACATGGCTGCTGCACTTAATGAGAGATAATAGGATGTTCCTGATCCAATAAATCCGAAACTATGATCAGAAGCATTTTTGATGAGATCTGCAGTGGTTCCGTTTAAATTTTCGTTATGCTTAATCAATGACTGCCAGATTCTGGGCTGAGACATAATCTCTTCAACTGTGTGCTTCGTCATAATTCCTCTCTTCTCTCTCTAGACGATGTCAGACCAGAATGACACCAATATTATGCTCTTCCAGATATTTCAAATACAGCGGAGGGATGTTTGAATCTGTGATGACACGATCTATTCGATCCAGACCAATAATCGATACCAGGCTTTTTCGTCCAAACTTGCTTGAATCAGTCAAAACAATGACTTCTTTGGCTGCATCGACCATAATGCTATTTAGATGGGCCTCGTATGGATTTGGTGTAGTTAAGCCCGTTTCCATATCAAAGCCGTCTACCCCCAGAAACACCTTGTCAAAGTGATATTCTTTCAGCATACGTTCCGCCTGAATGCCAACGAGGCTAAATGATTTCTCTCGAAGGACACCACCTGTAAGCATTACTGTGCTGTTGGTTTTTCCAGCTAAATCCGTGGCAATGTTTACAGCATTGGTCATGATGGTTAAATTTTCCTTGCCATCCAAAAACCTGACAACTTCCGATGTAGTCGTCCCAGAATCGAGAATGATGGAGTCTCCATCATGAATCAAAGCAGCTGCCGCAGCACCAATTCTACGCTTTTCATCGGCATGCAGTTTTCGCTTTTGAAGAATGGAAACGTCTGTTCCCACGGGCTCGCGGATCTGAGCTCCGCCATATGAGCGTAAGATGATACCCTGCTCTTCAAGATGCCGCAGATCAGCTCTAATAGTCACCTCGGATACGCCGAATCGTTCACTTAGAATATCTACTTTTACTCGTCCAGCGTGACTAATGAGATCCTTGATCTGATTTCGTCTCTCTACTGTTGGTTTTAAAGATCCCATATAATCTCAGTCCGACTCCCTTATTCAGAGCTTTTGAGAACTAATCCTTTTTTCCGAATAGGCGTTCGGCATTTTCATAATAGATTTTTTTCAGCACTTCATCCGGTAGACCCATGCCATTTAGCGCCCAGTGATACCCGTATTGATCATGACCATAGAAGTGCTCATCCTCTGTCTCCAGCTGACGAATGGTCATACGATACATATCCACATCATGTCCCATGTCAGTGCCATAGAAAATTCGATCCTGGTATTCTTTATAAAAGTTTGCTGCAGCTCGCGGAATGGGACCGACCTCAGCGTAGCGGGCGCCATTATCCACATACAAGTTGGGATAGCTAGACAAAAGCTCAGCCAATTGCGATAGATCATAACTGAGATTGGCATAATGACAGGCGATAAACGTGGTTTCGGGGTGTCTCTTGACCGTATTTTCGAGAATATCAATCATACCCTGATGACCCACGATATCAGGTTTATTATCCAGGCGCCATGAAAATGCATTCATGAGACCGTCATTTGTCGCATCCATTGGCAGATACATCCAGATCGGTTCAGCAACATGGATGTTAATGGGCATGTCCAGTTCAGCACATTTTTGAAGTAGACCATCAAGCCGGGGATCATCCAGATGAATTCTGGGGACTGGTGTTTTGCTTCTGACCAGACCTGAGCCCTTATCACTCAATTCGCCCACACCTCTTGCACCGACCGCGTAACAACGCTCCAGTTCAGCAACGGCAGCTGGACCAAAACCTGGTTTGTCATAACCGGTGTAGTCAAAACCGCACCATATTTCGAAACGATCTGCGTAAGGTGCATATGCATTGTAAATAGAATCGAAAACTGCTCCAGTTGCTTTAGTGAGAATGATGGTCTTTTTAATTCCTACAGCATCCATGTTTTTCAATGCCTGCTCAATACCCCCTTCAGCAAGGGCGTAGGTATGCGAATGCATATCGATGACAGGATATTTAGCACTCATGATTTCAGTGGTGGGGGTCTTGTACACAGAAATTGGTCGATAGTCTTCTAAAAGTATTTGCTGAACTCCGGAAGGGGGTGGTGACTCTGTCATAGGCGCTGGAGTATGAGAAATAGAGCATGTTGCCAGACTCATTATGAATACCAGTGCAGACGTGATGTACAGGATACGGTTCATGTTCAATAATCTCATTTTTTTAAACTAAATAATTGTGCGCAAATATAGAATCTTCAGCGAGGATCAACAACAGAATATTCTACAATGAAAGAATAAATATAATTTATCGTAAGATATCGTAAGCTTAATTAGCTATTTTATGGACGTTTCTGTAAATGCTTGGTATAATACATATTTCACTGTGTAAATTATCTTTGGCTTATATCCTTATTATTTATGTGTTTAGATGATTTTATTTTAGAAAACAGAATTTCTTGTATAATGAAAGCTCACCATTTAGATTAGACACAAGCAAAGTATATTTAATAAATGCCTTAATCTGAAATGGTTGATTGAACCCAATCAAGGAGTCTGAAAGGTGAATCAAATGAGACGATCATCCCACTATTTGACACTTGGAGTCATTCTGATCATGCTAAGCACATCCGGATACATCCTGGCTCAGAGCTTTTCCAGCCCAAGTGTATTCCATGATCGTGGTGAGATGAAATGGCGGGTTGATCCGGCATTGTGGTTAGATACCTCAGGAAGTTTGAAACCCATAGCTGCCTGGCCACAGGGTGTCTACGACTCAGAGAATATTCTATATCAGTATTTCATGATAACGGGTGATTCCTATATTGATAGTTCCGGAAATGTTGTAGCAAAATATCACAACGCAAATCTAAGTATGGGCGAGCTGGTCAATCGAGGAGATCCCTGGGGCCTGTTTCAGAGCCGACGCTACGATAATCCAACTGTCAATGTAAATGGTCTCGGCGATGGATATCCATACGAGGGCGGAATTGATCCAGATTTACCGGCTGATATCGTTACTACGCTTCATATGAAAGCCTCTCCCGGTTTCGAGATAACTCAGAAAACATATTCTTTTGTAAATTCAAACCATGATGATTATATCATTAACCACCTCAACCTGAAATACACTCGTAACTGGGACTTCAGGGATGAAGAACCTGACATCCCGGAGCAGAATCTTCTGGATGTCTATTTTGCAATTAGTTATCACTTGCAGCC
Organism: bacterium; assembly: GCA_013202895.1. Classification (GTDB taxonomy): domain Bacteria; phylum Fidelibacterota; class UBA8477; order UBA8477; family JABMPR01; genus JABMPR01. The sequence continues at coordinate 29,142 of JABMPR010000073.1, forward strand.
TTCATGGGCCGGCACAAAAGAAGTCATGGGTCATAGATGGGGTGAGGATGCCTATGATGACTGGGTAGATTGGGAAATTGTGGACGCGGTAATTCCATCTAACCTTGATGACGATGTACCTGATATGCTGCTTGCTTATGGTTGGGATGGCGATGAAGAGGATATCAGTGAGTTAGAAGCAGGTGGGCAGTATTTTAATGATACTGGCGACCCTAGTTTTGAATATGATATCAAGGGTCAATTTCTCTCATACCAGTATCCTGGATATACCCTGTTACATGTTGATAAGAGTACCAGCGACTCCACACACGACGAATCCCAACCCTTAACCCTTGCCCCACTTGGACAATACGAAATCTGGGGTGGCTATGCCGGTGTTGGACCCTTTGAATTTATCTCATCCGGAGAAAGGTCCCATCCCCCAGATGAAGAAGGGAACAGCCACTGGGAGCGTGGTGATCACATGCTTATGGGTCTGGGTCCTTTTGATTTTTCTGATGGTCAGGATGTCGATATCGTCTGGGCAGTGGGAGTTGGTGGTGTTGCATACGACAGTACTGTCACTCGCGGAGCTGACTGGCTGAGTTGGTATCGAGGTGAAACTGGAGCTACTTTTGATGATGCAGCCAAAAAAGAATTCCTGAGTCAGGGCATAGACTCATTGCATCTTACCTTAAGTCGGGCTCGCTGGGCCTGGGACAAAATCCGAAACGATGAAAAGATACCCGCTCCTCTATCTCCCCCGGATCTGACAGTAACAGACGGTGGTGGTTTTATAAAATTGGAGTGGCAGGATATGAGCAGCATTCCTGACCCGGTTACAGGGGTGCCCGATCTGGCAGCATATCGCATCTATCGGAAATTAGGAGCTGCCCTGATTAATTTCCGTGAGGATGAGTTTGGCAAAGGAATCACATATGAATTTCTTGATGAAGTGGGACCTGAGATCACTGAATATATTGATACAACCACAGTACGCGGAGAAAGCTACCATTATTATGTCACTGCATTAGATGACGGTAGTCAAAACACAAACGGCTTGTTCCCCGGTCAAGCACTGGAAAGTTCCATGTATGCAAACAGAACTCAAGCTGGAGCTGTATCATTCAAACCTGCCCCGACACATAATGACAGCATCAGGATCGTCCCGAATCCCTATATCATTTCTGGTGGAGAACTCAATTTCACTGGGGATGAAAATAAATTACTTTTTGTTGGTCTACCTGCTTACTGTACAATCAATATTTACAACTCCACCGGTGATAAGGTTAAGGTACTGGAACATATTTCTGGTAGTGGTGATGAAGCGTGGGATCAACTCTCTGATTCAAACCAAAGAATCGTTTCAGGTGTATACATTGCTCAGATCTCAGATTGCGAGAATCTGGATGGTACAAAATTATCAGATGTTATCGAGAAATTTGTCATCGTCAGGTAGCCTCCATTTATTGACATTCACGATAACAAATAAAAGAGCCCACTCTTGAGTGGGCTCTTTTATTTACAAGTATTTCTTAATATTTTCTATTCACCCCAGCTTACCATACCCAGATTTTTACCCTGTACCACACCTTCAATCGATCCCTGCTTGTATACTGCTTCGATTTTGAAAGGTGGTTCAATATTTCCCCAGGGATCGATCCTCACTCCACCGTTTGATCGGATTTTAAGTATGACCTCCTGATCAACTCCTGGTTCTAACACAGCTCTGTATGCTTCCATCGAATAGTTTTCAAGGGATTCATCTGAAAGACGCAATTCGAATTCAATAGGTTTTGAAATATTCCCAGAATTCAGAATGAAAGTTTTCTTTACTGGCCGTTCCGGTAGGGGTGGGCGGTCAAGAGCCCATGAAATCGGACCTGCAAATATCCTCAAAATATCCAATTCATCTCTTGGTTCAGCCAAAGCTAAATAGTCAGCCTGTTGCGAGCCATCTTGATTTTTTGAAATGAGCAGCGAATCCAACATTAAACCGTCTATATCATAAATTTTGAGTTTTAGTTCTTGCCCATTCAGATAAACGTCCGCATAATGATTCACCGATTTTGAATAAGCCAGGACAGGGTGTTGAACTGCCTCATAAAGACTGGCACCAGAACCACCAGTCGTAATGTAAGTGATGGCCCAATCCTCAAAGCCTTCCTTGTAAACGGGATAAAAGCGTTCATAGATATGGGAATGTCCTCCAAAAACCATATCAATTTTGTATTTTTGGAATAGATCCGGCCACTGAGGATTACCCCAGAAGGATCGATGTCCACCCAGGTTATAGGGTGGCCGATGCATAAAGACAATATTCCACCGAGCATTAGAGGCTTGTATATCTTTCTCAAACCAGGCCTTCATCTCTTCAGAATCTGAATGACGATAATCCAGAGATATCATGTGGACCATCCCATAATCGAAGGAGTACCATAGCTTTTCGTAATCCAGGTCTGGAAATAAAAAGTGATTGAACAACACTCCCTCATCACCACTACCTTCGTGATCTCCCAGTGTTGAGATTAAGGGTCGTCCTGAGATCAACTCTTTTGCAGGACCAAAATAGAAATTACCCCATTCCTCATAATTACCCCCATCTTCAACAAGGTCTCCCATACTGATAATGAAATCTGGATTGGAATGGGCAATCCCCGCAACGATCTGGGCAAAAATCTGCGGTTGAGAACGGCTGTCACCAGAGATGGCAAAGTTACATGAAGCATCACTGCCTGGAGGAGCAGTGAAATGGAACCGATCCCCCTTCTTCCTCCCCACTTTCACCTGATATTCATAGTCAGCACCTAGTTCCAGGTCTTCCAGGTTTACTTCATATAAAAAATGCTCAGATACTTCTCCAAGAAACCTGGCCTTTTCCGACAGTTTTAATTTCTTATTCAGTCCATAGAAAACCTGAGCTTTGCTCTCCTGGTCAAGCTCCCACCGAATCTTGATACTGCCTGGTTTTGGCTCAGCCAGATAAGGACCTTTGGTAATAATCTGTGCATTTAATGAAAGCGTGATTCCTAAAGCGATAAGCCAGGTGATGGAATTTCTTTTCTTCATGCAATCCTCGTTTGAGAAATCTTTATAATCTTTGATTTGTTACTAAACTTTTACTACTCATAGAAACAGTCATAGCTGAGCCAATCGGGTCATGAAAAGACTATTCTTTAATGGTCTGCATTTTTACCAATCTAATTCAGTATAATGTTTACTAAGAAAAGCCCGAACTCGGGCAATATCGGATTTTTCAGTTAAATCGGGTACATGTTCATGGAGGGGGATACCCAGGACAGTGCGTGGGTATTCTTCCCCAATGGTCAGAACAGTTGCAGGTAGTTCCTTCTCCTGCCTCTCCTCACTCAAGGGACAGTCCCGGATATATGGAAATGCTATAGACCCAGTGAGTTTGAATATATTCATGCTGACTCTCAAACTACCGGAGGCATCGGCATAGCTGTGAATTTCTGCGAGGTCAGGTTTTTCCACCATCCCCACCAGATAACCATCTGAATCTGTGATAGTGAGGGCGAATCCTGCAATCTTCTCTGCCGAAAAATCCAGACCGTCACGATCATAGTTTATCCAGGCGTGTGGTGCATCGCATACCCTCAATAATTGTAATGCTTCTCTTGAATACAAATTATCACTGTTACAGCAGGTGAAGGCTCGCTCTTGAAGTTCTGGATAAGCAATCATGGCCTGGTAAATCGCATCGGCGGTACCATAGGGCTTGGCGCGACCTTCCGGTATAGATTGTACCGCATAGGAGATCACAAGTCCATGAAAAGCATTATCCGCTTCCATAGACCCATATTGTGATTTTATTGCTGAATTGTCCATCCCGGTAACAATAATCACTCGCCTGTAACCTGCTTCACGAGCATTGTATAATAAATAATCCATTAGGGGACGGTTCGTAGAACCAACCCCTATCATACCTTTATCTTTTGAATCAGCCTGAGCTGCATCTACTGTATGCACAGATTGATCAGCTGCTGCACGCTTCATCCTGGATGATAATCCACCAGCCATGATAACGAGTTGGTCATGCATGATTTACTCCAGATACACTCTCAACAAACCACCAATAAAATAAACCAACATTCCAATGACGGCTATCCAGCTGGCGATAGCATAGCCACCACTTCCCAGAAATACTCCCAGTAGGAACAGGACTAATCCGGATAGAAAAACAAGCATGGATAGACGTCCCCTTGGCGTTTTGGGGATGATGTGATAGATTTGTCCGCTTTCAATTTCTTCATCACTGATTTGCCTGGCTCTCCAGACAACTGCCACTTTTTCTTCAGATTCAGGTCTAGAGATAAAACTGACCAGGGGTGTGACGATAAGCGCAACAGCCGCCCCTAGAAAAGTGGTTGAATTGAAATCAAATTCGAGGAAAAATTTGCCAAAAATACCTGCTGCAGCCCCAGCCAGATAGCCAACTAATGCGGCGGTACTGGTAGCCCGTTTCCACAGAAGTCCATAGACAATGGCGACAATAAAGAGGGGCATATCCATGATTCCTATAACAGTGAGATAGGCTTCAACAGCTCCACCCAGCTTTGGTACCAAAAAGGCAAAACCAATCATAAAAACACCCACGATACCTGTCATTACTCGTGCAATCAAGAGAACTTCTTTACTCGTAGCCTTACGCTTTCTCAGACTTTCGTAAATGTCATTGGTAAAAAGTGTGGCAACTCCATTTAGATTACCCGAAATGGTAGATAATTGAGACGATATGAGACCACAAAGTACCAGACCCAAGACCACATTGGGAAGCATGTCTGCCAATAATATGGGTATAGCCTGATCGGCATTCTCCAAACCAGGATATAGAACACTGGCGGCCAGTCCCGGGAGATTCCAGAGCAAAGCAAAGGGTGTTGTAATAATACCGGCAAGAACCATCCCTTTTGCCACAGTTCTGGTGCTCTCCGCTCCAAAGGCACGTTGCAATAATCCTTGATCAACACTTGCCCATTGAATCCCCAGGAGGAATATGGCTAAAATGAATTTCCAATTGTACGTGCCTTCCTCTCTGACAAGCGTTAAAGCATGTTCCGGTAATTTCTCAATGAGACCAGGCATCCAGCCTACGGCAGCCATAGCCATTGGGAGTACGATGAGTGCTCCGATCAGCATAAAAACAAACTGAATAACATCGGTAAAAGCAATAGCCCACATCCCGCCTAATACGGTGTAAACAATGGCAACAAAGGCAAAAACAAAAATCCAGAAGGCGAAAGATTCGATACCCGTAATGGCCTGTGCCGCGACCACTGCGGTATAGAGAACCACACCTAACCAGAAAGCCAGACGAAAAATCCAGAGGACCCCCACCAGCGTTCGTACACGTTTGTCATAACGTTGTTCTAAAAATTCCGGAATAGTTCGAATACGCAGGCGGCGCATGATGGGAATGATAAATAGACCGGAAAATACAATGGCCATATTTCCGGTCCAGGTCTGCCATAAAATGGCAATTCCGTGTTTGTAAGCCACTCCTGCCTGCCCGATAAAGCTATATAGGTTAACATTTGTCGCTGCGATTACTGCAGCCAGGATAAACGGAGTTAATTTTCGCCCCGCTACCATAAAATCATCTGGATCCCCCACCCAGCGATAAAAGAAAGATCCGATATAAAACGTTATTCCAAGAAAAACGAGTACGATTACGATATCAATTGTAGCCACGGCTGTTCCCTTTTTCTAAATTATTTCTGAATTTTCCAATCTCGTGCTTAACATCAGGATTCTGCTGCCCGCTCGCGCTTCAATTTTAAAAATTCCTTGATGGGTACGATGATCCACATAACCAGGATAATGAAACCCATTGACCAAATACCCCAGGTGATCCAGTCAAAATACATAGTATTACTCCTAATATTTGGCGGTTCGCCAAGTGTTAATGCGCAATGATAACTTCCACACCCAGGTTCTCAAGATTGTGTTTAAACCCGGGGTCTATACCTTCATCGGTGATAAGTTTGCTAATGGCTTCAACTCTGCAGATGTTGGAAAGGCTGCAACGCCCAAACTTACTGGAGTCTGCCACAACGATCACTTCACGCGAGATCCCAACCATGATCCGATTCAGGCTGGCTTCTTCTGGATTTGGGGTGGATATGCCATATTCTATATCCAGACCATCCACTCCAATAAAAAGTTTATCAACAAAATACTTTGACAATAATTCTTCTGCATCTGGTCCCACAAGCGAGAATGATCGTTTTCTGAGAAAACCACCCGTTAGCAGCGTTTGGACATTCGTGAGAGAAACAGCCGCATATGCAATATTGACTGCGTTTGTAAGGATGGTGATATCAGATTTTTTAGCAAGATGCTGCAAAATCTCGAAGGTTGTGGTGCCTGAATCAAGGATTATCGAATCTCCATCCTGGATAAGCCCAGCCGCGATTTGAGCGATTTTACGTTTCTCCGACATCCTTAAACGCTGTTTTTCCATGAGCGGATGATCAAAACCGACATTTTGCTTGAGTAAGGCTCCACCATGGGAGCGATGGATAAGACCCCGTTGTTCTAAATATTTGAGATCATTTCTGATCGTAACCTCTGAAACGGCATAATCCTTGGCCATATTTTCCACACGGGCGCTGCCCAGTTCATGAATAAGCTCGAGTATGGACTGACGTCGTTCAGTCGTCTTATTTTTCATAATTCACACTTAGTCCAAAGAATTGATAAATGACTTTCATTATCTTTCGTATTAACATAAATTACTTTCATTATCTTATCAAGTATTAATAGCTTGGTTCTATGCTCGAATTATGAAATGGCAATATTTTCTGTTCAAAATATGAAATTTGAAAGGATTGATCATGACGGAAACTGATGTGGCTTCAGGCAGTATTGAAAATGAGCGCCTTCTGTCCCTGGATGTATTTCGTGGGATAACCATGTTTTTACTCATAGGTGAAACAACACTGTTTTACGATCATTGGTTGGAGATAAGCGGAGAAGGGGGTGTTTTGCACGCTCTGGCGCTTCAATTTCATCATCACCCCTGGAATGGTCTCAGATTCTGGGACCTGATCCAACCATTTTTCATGTTCATAGTTGGTGTATCCATGCCATTTTCTTTTGGTGCTCGCTGGGCAAAGGGGCATACCTGGAAAAAAACCCTGAAACATGCATTGATTCGTTCAGCAATTTTGCTCTTTCTCGGGTGGGCTCTGTATTGTATTGGACCGGGGAAAATAACATTCGAGCTTTGGAATGTACTCGCTCAACTTTCGTTCACCTATCTTCTGGCATTCCTCATCATGCGCAAGGATTTGAAAATACAATTTGCCATTTCTCTGGGAATTCTGCTCTTGACGGAGCTTCTATTCCGGACCTGGTCAATGGCGGGATATGATCAGGCATTCGTCCCTGATAAAAATTTTGGTGCCTGGGTTGATATGCTCCTCATGGGCAAACTCTCAGGTGGTCATTGGCTGGCTTTTAATGCAGTCCCCAGCAGTGCACATACTATTTGGGGTGTTCTGGCTGGCATCATTTTAAAAAGTGAGCGTGACTGGATGGGAAAACTGAAGATCCTGGTCATTGCCGGGCTGGTTATGCTGGTCGTTGGGTATGGTCTAAATCCCATCACCCCCATAATTAAAAGAATCTGTACTTCCTCATTCATTTTAGCATCAGGTGGCTGGTCCCTGCTTACGCTTGCCTTCCTGTATTGGCTAATAGATGTGCGTAAAACAGGATCCTGGCTATTCTTCTTTGCCATCGTTGGGATGAATCCATTATTCATTTATCTATTCACATTAACCGGTGGATCTGAATGGTTTCAGCAGATCATTCATCCATTTGTTCACGGAATTCTTGCCTTTACACCCCGGGGATTTATCCTGACTATTGAATCCTTTACGATCTGGGGTATGCTCTGGGCGCTTACCTATTGGCTTTATAGACAAAAAATCTTCATTCGCATTTAAACAGAGGGGAAATTATGGATCGACGAACATTTATAAAAGCGACTACCAGCCTGGCTGCATTGGCTGGTGTTGGTATCCGCGATGCGCAGGGATTTATTCCAGCTCACAATTGGGATGGTTATGACTTTGGGCCTGGTCCTGAAGTGAATGATCGTCTAAACCAGGGTCCCTTCCCCATCTATGCCCCGGAAGAGGTCGTTCCAAATAGCGAGGTTGTCATGGCAACCACACCCTCGGATAAGCTGATATCGAATTTCGGCATGGGGATGACGACCTATCTTTGTGATGAAGCTGGACCGGCAAAACGTGCTGGAGAAGATTTACAAACTTCCCTTGAAAAACTCATCAAACTGGACCTGGGACAGAAATTGTATATTCGTCTGGATTGGCGCGACATTCAGTCAAAGGCAGGTCGTCTGGATCTTTGCGACCACTGGCGGATTGCTTTTGATCTTGCCCAAAAATATGGGAAGCGTATCGGGATTCGTGTTCAACTCATGAGTCCGGTCATCGAGCCCCATTCGGTACCAGACTTTTTAGCGGCCAAGATCCCCTTTGTTAAATTAGGCAAGACCAAGGAAATAGGCATCAAGGGCAAGACCCATTATGCTCCGCGCTACGATCACCCTGAATTTCTCAAAGCTTTTAAAGAGCTGGATGACCTCCTTGCTGCTGAATATAATGGTCATCCAAATATCGAATTTGTAGATACCTGTATGTACGGTTTCTGGGGTGAAGGTCACACTTGGCCATTCGAATCTAATCCCTTTCCCGATTATCAGACCGCTGAAAAGACCAATCTCGAAATGTTCAACCATCAGCTGCAAAATTGGACACGAACTCCGCTAGTCACGAATACTCAGCCAGATTGGAGTCGGGTTGGTAATTCTGAGGTTCTTGATCGCACCATCAGAACTCACAATTGGCTACGGACTGATACCATTTTCATAGAAAATATGCAGGTAGAATCTTTGAGCAATCGTCCTCCCTGGGTTGCAACCGTCCTTGAAAAAGGAATGTCGGATGGGTCACCCAAATCTCTGAGAATCAATGAAGGAATACCCATTTCTGACAGTGTTTTCTACCATTTTAAGGATATCGGCGCCCATTATGGCTCATTATGGAACTGGCACAAGATTCAGGCTGAACGCATCCTGAACTATTATAATCAGTTTCCAAATGCCATTGATGATCTCGCCAGAAATATTGGTTATCGGGTAAGACCTTCCTGGATATGGCATTATGAAAAGAATGGAATTCCTGGAATTATCCTCGGCATGGTAAATGACGGTGTGGCTGGTGTCCCCGGAGTCTTGCGGCTCACTGTCACCAATGACGCGGGTCAAGTCCTGAGCAGTGGCTGTCTTGATCCTGGCTATCCCCTACCTAAGAAGGTTCGCCAGGCACAATTGGTACTACCTAAAGGAACTGATTGGAAGGGTCTGAGAGTCAAAGCCGAAATTGAGGTTAAGGGTCAGAAATACCCGGTCAACTGGGCATGCCAGCAAGCTGTGAATCAAGATGGGAGTTTGACACTTAAGCCAAATCTTCGCTAAAACTGTTTAACCACTTAGATTGAGACGTTCCACAGCTGGGTCAATAGGTCATAAATGAGTCGGAAAAGTATGTCCTTTAGGAATTAATAGAACGAAGACAATCTATTCCGATTATTATGCTTGTCTGATCCACCCTCCCCCCTCATTGAGCAGCGTCATTAATTCCATTATTTTTTCTTGTGATTAAATTATACGTTTTGTTTTTTTCAAACATTCCATATATTGAATACATGCAAAATATTCCAGCAGTCGCAGATCAATCCACGACTCAAATTTTCCTGCAATCCGCTGAACGCTGGACCGATAAGATTCGGTGGCAAATCCCTACTACACAAGGCTGGGACCCCATTACCTGGAAGACGTATCGAAATAATGTGTGTTGTGTAGCAGCCTACATACAGCATGAGGGTTATGCCAATCCCGACAAAATCGGTATTATTGCACATAACTCCCTGAATTGGATTTATGCTGCAATGGGTGTGATGATTTCGACAGCTATTTTGGTTCCCATCTATGCCGGAAATACAACTGACCAGACCCTGTTTATGATCAAGCACTCAGATATGCAGGTCCTGATCATAGGTTCAGCAGAGCTGGCTCAGAAACTTATTGACGCCGGACTTGAAACATCTGATGTTCGTCTGATCATCCTGCTTGATGGAGATCCAGCCGACTGCAATACATCCCTGCCTGTCTATCAGTTTGAGGATGTCTCAGCCACGGGATCACAAATTTTATCCCAACAACCCGATCTTATTAACGAACTGGCCCAAAATCCTCGCATGGATGATATCGCCTATATGATCTACACCTCCGGTACCACCGGAAAGCCGAAAGGCGTTCCCCTCTCCCACCGCAACCTAGCAGTATCCACCAAGGACTGGATCACGGTCAATGGATCTCTGATTCCTGAAAATGTCATAGATATTCACTGGTTACCTAACTCCCACATTTACGGCTGGGGAGCTATCGGTCTTGGAAACCTGTTTGGATTTGAAAGTTTTCTGGCATCTCCCCTCAATGTTTTGAACCTGCTGCCCGATCTGAAACCCAACATATTCCTGAGCGTACCCGCCTATTATGAAAAACTTTATCTCATCGCTCTGAATTGCAGCAATGACAAAGCACAGCAAATTAAAAAGCTCTGTGAACTCTGCGGTGGAAAACTGCACTTTATGCTTTCAGGTGGTGCAGGATTGAAGCTAGAGATCAAAGAATTTTTTCTGGAAGCGGGTATGTGGATCACCGAAGGTTACGGCCTCAGCGAATGCTCACCCACTCTGACAATGAACCACAAGGACGACTATCGCTTTGATTCTGTGGGCAAAGCCTTCCCCTCTGTTCAGTTAAAATTGGCAGCCGATGGTGAAATCCTGGCAAAAGGTGAAAATGTCTTTAAAGGCTACTATAAAGATCCTGATGCGACTAAAAAGTGCTTTACCGCAGATGGCTGGTTCCAGACCGGTGATCTGGGCAAATGGCTGGAGGGTGGTTTTCTTGAAATAATTGATCGCAAAAAGGATATTATTGTTACCAGCGGAGGCAAGAATATAGCCCCACAGCGTATCGAGAGAATGTTTGTTGACAATCCCCTTATAGAACATATAATCACCTATGGTAGTGGCAAAAAGTACATTGTTGCCATAATAACCCTAAACGAAAGCAGTATTCACCAGCGCCTGGAGCTTGATGAACCTGGTCCTTCAGAGTGGAGTAAATTGATCAGACGACCTGATGTGATGGGTCTTGTTCAAGAGGCTGTGGATCATGTCAATCTCGATCTGGCTTCATATGAAACAATTAAATATTTTCATATTAGCTGGGACCATTTCAGCCCGGAAAATAATCTGCTAACCGCAGCCTTAAAACCACGTCGAAAAGCCGCTATCCAGAGATACCAGGATCAATTAGATGAATTGTATGTATTGCAGACAAATACAACTTCGTAAAAAGTGAGCGAACAATATGAATGATATCGTAACTGATTCCATAGCCCAACTCATGACTGATTTTGGAAATGCCTATGCAGCTTTTGGGCAGCCGCGAATAAGGGGTCGAATCGTCGGTCTGCTCTTGTCCAGTCCTGAACCACTCTCCCTGGATGCAATTGTTGAGGCACTTCAAGCGAGCAAGGGACCGGTTAGTATGGAGACCCGCCAATTGAAGGAATTCGGACTGATTCGCAACCTTAATAAGCCCCGCGACCGAAAGGTTTATTATGAAATTGCTGAACACCCCATTTCCCTTGCTGCACGCAGGAACCTTTCGCTAATTGGCGAAAACCAGAAAATCTCAAAGACTTATCTGGAGACCGAAGGGCTTGATCCCATCGTTGAGAGGCGTTTCCAGCGTATGCTGGAATTCCATTCTCGTCTCCATGGCATATTCAAAGAATTTATTGATGAGTGGGAAGCTGAATTATGAGTTTTAGAATCGTTTTTATCATCCTGGCTAGTCTGCTCATAGCCCAGTGTGGATCGGACATTGATGCAAATACTGAAATAAAAATGGAAGGAATCACATTTAGTCATATGAAATATCCTTATCCAGAACAGTCATTTAATTTCAGAGGGCACAATGTTGTATATATCGACTCGGGCAGCGGACCGCCATTGGTCTTCCTCCATGGACAAGCCTCGGATTTACTGAATTTCGATCCAGTTTTCTCCCTATTTGATTCTGAGTTCCGCGTTATTGCTGTTGATTATCCTGGATTTGGCAAATCCGATAAACCTGAGATATCTTTCAGCGAAGACTTCATGGTGGATATGCTGGATAGCCTTTTTGAGGTAACCAACATTGAATCCGCTACACTGATTGGTCACAGTTATGGTGGCTATATCAGTATGCTGTATGGTTCGGCTCGACCGGATCGTGTAAATTCCATGGTCCTGATAAGTCCTGCAGGAATACAGAAATTCAATTCCTTCATGAGTGCCGCCATGAGAAAAGGATTCACAGTTGAAGCCATCATGAAAACGAGTCTAAGAAAAGCAATGCAGAACTATCATAACAGCAGCGTGAATTGGAGTCCGGATATGGAAACCTATGCCTTGCGCAGGGTAGCACTCTTAACCGAAGGCGGTGAAGAATATCGAAGCTATGCCCATGCCATGGTACAGGCAATGGAGTTAATGCTAAATACCAGCGTTCGAGATAGAATCGGAGCACAAGCATTACCGACCCTGATCCTGTGGGGCACAAAAGATCCATTGATACCATTGAAGGTGGCCCAGGAGACGCTCCAATTTATACCCGGCGCCCAACTCGAGACCATCGAGAAATGTGGTCATTTCCCCATGCTGGAATACCCCCTGGAGTTCCATCGCATCGTCGAAGCATTTCTTAAGGGGATATCATGAAGCGGTTTGCCCGGATAATTGGAACGGGTCACTATGCTCCCCAGCGGATTATGAAGAACGCCGAGTTCTCAGCCATCCTGGGTGAGGACATCGAGGAGTTTGTCGGCGGAAAACTCAATATTTTTGAGCGTAGAATCATGGCGGAGGATGAAAGTCCTGCCACCATGGCGGTTCAGGCAGCCCAGTCTGCTCTGGAGGCAGCAGGTATCAAGGCAGAAGATCTGGATTTGTTGATTGTCGCCACCGATACACCAGAAACTATTTCACCGGCCACATCTTCTAAGGTTCAACACCTCCTGGGTGCCCGGAATGCTGGAACATTTGACGTGAATTGTGCCTGCGCCGCATTTGTAACCGGGGTGGATATTGCCGCTAAATACATAGGTAGCGATGAACAATATGAACATATCCTGGTGGTTGCTACATATGGTATGACCCGCTTCCTTGATTTTCATGATCGTTACACCGCAACCATATTTGCTGATGGAGCAGGTGCCGTAATTCTCCAAGCACAGGAAAAACCTGGTTTCCTGGCATCCAAACTGATCGCTGATGGCAGTTATCATGACTATATGGGCATCTACGCTGGTGGAGCACAGAATCCTATTACTCCAGAACGAATGGAGAGAGGTGAACATCAGGTCCGTTTTGTAAAAAAATTCCCAGAGGATACAAATTCAATTCACTGGCCAGTCCTGATAAGGGATATCCTTGGTCGAATAGGAAAAGTCGAATCAGATATTGATTTTGTACTCTTCACTCAAATTAATATTGGCACCATCCAGGAGGTAATGAAGGAACTGGGCTTACCGTGGGAAAAGACCCATACTATCATGGATCATTATGGGTACACAGGTTCAGCCTGCATCCCCATGGCTCTAGATGAAGTTATGCGAGCGAACCGGATTCAGGATGGAGATCTTGTCCTCTTAGTCGGATCAGGTGGTGGATATGCCATGGGTGCAATTGCTTTTAACTGGTAAGAGAGGGATTCTGCTATGATCAAATGGATAATATTCCTGATCTATATTTCGATAACCATATATCTGGCTTATCTGGGCAATAAAAAAACCCAATCATTGAGCAGCTATGCTGTGGGGGACCGAAAAATGAATCCCTGGATAGTGGCTTTTGCCCTGGCAGCCAGCATGACCAGCACTGCCACCTTTATAATTAATCCGGGCATCGTATATGC
>JABMPR010000074.1 GCA_013202895.1 bacterium
ACCCAGAAAGGTTGGATTCACATAAATCAGATTGAGATCAATCCAGCCAAACAGGCTAAAGAATAGCAGTCCCAGCATGGCCGTGATTGCTCCGGTAAAAAACACTTTCAGTACTACCGTATCATAGCCGTAAAACACGCCAGCTAATTTACGGCTTGATGAGAATCCAGCTTGTTCAAGTACAAAACCAAATCCGATTCCAATGACAAAGGCTACTAATAAATTCCAGTCCGCGCTGATGATTTCTTGAGGTACGAGAGGTCCCATGATCTTCTCCTATATCCAATTTTTTCTAAAGAAAAATGCCAGGGCAAAAGCGGTTCCGAAAATAGCCATCATTGACACAAAGCCCGCTACCGAGAGATTCGCCATGCCAGTAAGCGCCGAGCCACTGGTACAACCGCGTCCCAATTGTGAACCGTATCCAAATAATATCCCACCCAAGCCTGCAAAGATCAGTCGTCGTTTAGCGGTGATTCCAGGGAAGTGTTCAATTTTCCAATTCAAACGTCCAGAGAGTGCACCGGAAAGAAATCCACCTACTAGCACGCCGATCATTTCGAAGACCAACCACGCTTTCATCGGGGCTTTACCGTCTCCTACATATTTACTGTAAAAGTGAGAGTTTGCTGCATGTTCGGGAGCCACGACATCAACCACAGCTACAACGACACTTTTTACCGCTCCGCTGGCTCCCAAACCTCTTCCTGCAAAGAAGAAAGCCATAAGTAGCACTAATCCCAAAAGCACGCCCGCCAAATAGGGATTCATATAAGTTGTCTTCATTTCTAATAACCCTTTTTCAAATTAAATGATTAATACAGCCAACGACTGGCTTGACCTGCGCTTACTACGATAAAACGCAGCATAAGATTCCCAGCTACAACCAGTACCATTGGTACGATCGCAGGGACAAATTTGTGTTTGAGCTCGAGAATTTCCAGAAACACAGGAAGCAGCAACCCAAGACCGACAACAAAAACCCAGAAAGGCACTGTGTATGCTCCCCCAAGAAACATATGGGCAGCCTGGATATGAACCTGCGTTCCAGCCAGATGGCCCATAAATAGATGGATAATCATGAACAACTCAATTCCGATCAAAATGATATCAATGCGGGTAAACAAACGCTTTTCGACTTCTGTCTTGGAAAAAAACGAGATTAATGCAGCACTTGCAGAAAGACCGGATGTGAGGAATAATGGTCCCAGAATACTGGTGTTCCAGAACGGTCTGGCGTTAAATGCAGATAGCAGGATGCCGGTATACATGCCGAGAATGATAGATAGGAGGATCAGGATTTGAGCCATGGTTCGACGGTATTCTTTTAGCCACCTGATAGTAGCTTTTACTTCATCAAATTTCCAATCCCATTTTGGGAAAATATCTTCCAGCCAGATTGCCACCCATGCAATTGAGAGCGGGGTAATAATCATCAGGGTCCAGGCACCCCAGGACATCGGTGATTCCCAGCGAATGTTTGTAAAAAGTTGCCAGGCGTATAAAACGTGTGACAGATCGAGCAAAAGTGAGATCAATCCGATGCCGATAAGAAATGGAACCGCTATGGGCATCCATTTTACTGCAATTGGCAACTCATCTTGACGGTTGCGCAAGGTGAAATAGGCCGAGAATATTAAAATTCCGGCTGAGAGCCCGCCTAGAAACAGATAAAAGGGTATCTCCCAACCCCAAACATGCAACATTGGGTCGATTTCAGGATTCATCCGTCCGCTAGTAATTATTTCTTCAATCATCATAACCTCTATATCAGATAGAATACTTTGGGGTCAGTACCAGCCTCGGGAATAAGTGATTTCCATTTCCGAGTTGCCATCTCTTTTGAGATGTCGCTATTGGGATCATCCAGCTCACCAAACACCATTGCGTGAGTCGGACAAACTGCCACGCAAGCGGGTTTTTGACCTTTTTCTACACGGTGGATGCAGAAGGTACACTTATCAATGTATCCTTCGGGGTGGATGAAACGAGCATCGTAGGGACAGGATGTGATACAAGCCTTACAGCCAATGCACTCGCTTTCTTCAACGAGAACAATCCCACCAGCTGCATAGTGGCTGGCCTCCGTGGGACAGGTTCTGACGCATGGTGCATTGGCACAGTGATTACATCGCTCAGATCGAATCTCCAGACTCAATTGAGGATAAGTACCAGTGGTAACTTCGACAATCCAATCACGGCAATAGCCTATGGGAACATTATTTTCGGTCTGACAGGCAACCACGCAATCGCTACACCCGACACACTTTTTAGTATCCACTGCCATGGCATATCTCATGAGGATACCTCCGTGCCAGCTTCAAAGCGGAAGGTGACAAAATTCCCTCGCATACCAGTTCCACCCATGACTGGGTCCACATGGACGCGAGTGATTAAATCCGCATCGCTGGCACCTTTACCATTGGCTCTGCTCAGCTTATTATTTGTGTGACCAAAGCCGTGAACCATGTAAACACTGTCAAATCTAATCCGCTCTGTTACCCGAACTTTGATAGGCGTTTTGCTTAGGACACCATCCTGATTTTCCAGCCAGAGATATTGGTCATTTCTTAGATCCCATTCCTTTGCAACTTTAGGATTCACCCAAACACTGTTCTCATCCATGAGATCCGTCAGGTTGGGGTTGTTAGCAGTACGGCTGAAGGTGTGCATAGGAGCTCGCCCATAAATAAGTCTGTAGTAACCTTCTGGTGGCTCTTCATGAGCGGTGTATTTTGGAAGTGGATCATAACCCTCGTCTTCCATAGCTGTAGAAAAA
>JABMPR010000075.1 GCA_013202895.1 bacterium
CCCCCACGTTGAAACGTGGGGTGGGATATTCCATGATACATATAACATTTAATTGAAAAAAAGAGCCTAAGCCGATTGAAGTTTTTTATATTAATCCCGATGATTCTTATAGAAGGGAAATACTGTTATGACCGATGATTTCATGCAATCACCTGAATTCCAGGCTTTAATTAAAGAATATCTGGAATATTTAGACAGCTCTTTGCCCGCCGTCAGAGCCAATCTGAGTGATGGACTTTTCAAGGATGTATACAAGTTCGGTCACAATATCAAAGGCACGGGTACCAGTTATGGCTATGAAAATCTGAGCAACATTGGCCGCAATATTTGCGAAAGTATCAAAGATGAAAAACATGATGGTTTAAGCGGTTTATTGGATGAGGTTGGTACTATCCTGCAAGAGGCGCTGGCTTAGACCAAAACAGTGTAGAATTAATTTTTAAAAAGGCTGGCGTTTGTCAGCTTTTTTTTTGCCCTATTTTTTGAGAGTTCGCAGAGTGTTTGCGACCGTGTTGACCTGTTATTCTACACTGGTAAAAGTCTGAGATTGCTTCTCCGCCACAGCAAGATTCTGTCGTTCATCTGGTTGACATACCCGCGTGTTAAATCGCGAGGTGATAGAGTGTAGAGGAACAACGCCTCGGTGGTGGTTAAACTTTAGACTTGAAGCTACCAGATAACCCAGATATAAACCAGACCCATGAGGATAAAAACCAGTCCAAAGGTTTTACGCTTGGCATAGACAAAACTTTCCACATTGTAAATCTGGTTTAAAATCTCACCGGCTCGAACCAGAATGTTGGGAGCAACAATGAGTAATAAGCCCGTGATAAAGGCTATAGCGGCAATAACAAGCAAGATGATATTCATGATATCTTATCCAATTTTTATCGAGTTAAATAGACCAGGAGCAGCGCTGCTAACATGAGCAAAACTCCAAATACTATCTTGTTTTTGAAAACCAAACCGTCAATATCATAGAAGCGGTTGGTCTGCTCGCCAATTTTTACCAGGGAGCCTGGTGAGTACAGTAAAAACAGTCCAATCAATATCGACGCGCTTGCCAGAAGTAATCCAAAGTCCCTCATTGTTCTTCCTTTTTTTTATTCAAAGCAAAGTAATAGCTGATTAGCCTGGGTACTACTTTAATTTCCACACTTAGAACTCAAGGAGAGAATTTTGGAGAACACCATAATCGAAAGTGGCAAAATATTCCTCGTGGAAGAAGTGATTTAAATCCATTTGACCTAAATCCAGCCGAGACGGACCACTGGATCCCCAAAGGAAGTGAGCAAAAATAGCTCCCTCCAAATAGGAGGTCGCTTTAGTAAATCTGAAATTTCCTGGAGCATATGCAAGACCATGCAGTGCTCCATCTAGGGTTAAATCAACTCCTGCATACCCTTGCCCCCACGCAACAACATCATCTTGAATAAATAATTCATCATATGCGAAAACCTCATTATGCTTATTTGGACGATCGATAATAGGTATGGCACTTTGATCCACTCCAAAAAGAGTTCCATCATTCAGCATTAGGTTGGCCCCTGAAATGATAATAATATTGTCATCCACCTCAGTGATAACGCTTGTTTTCTTTCTTAAAGTTACATTGCTATTGGATACGATAATCGCTGGTTGTTCATCTGAGCCACCAGTAATATACATACCTTCGAGTATTAAAACACCGTTGACGAAAATGGTACTATCCGCATAAATGCTCAAATCAAGCGTATCTAAAGAAAATGTTTCTCTACCTTTGAATTTATTACCGCCATCTGCAGTAACCGCATCGGTGATATCCAACAGGCTATCAACAAAAGTAGTGCTATAGCCAGCGGAAAACAACCAACCCCGCGCATGTTGACCATAGGTAAAAGTTGCATCTGGTGCCTTTCCAGTAACATTTTTTCCTGGTGGAATGTATAAATGAGTGGCAGTTCCATTCAGGGGGCTACCGATGACAGCATCTGACTCCACGTAGACGTTCTGACCGATATAGAGGGAATCATTGATTTTAAATCCATCATATATTCTCACTTCGGCTGTGTCCTGACCCTCTATTACAGATACATCTCCCCAAACTGTTTTCATAGACATCTTGGCTTGTACCCGAAAATATCGTTCCATAGAACCAAAAGAGCCTTTGCTAATAACTCGATAGTGAAATTCCTCCAGAGGACCACCAATATCACCTGATTCGCTTGTATCAATCGCAATTATAGAATTATAAAAATTATAAGGTCCACCATAATCCGCTTCACCTACTTCAGTTTTATAGAGTGTGAATTCAGTACCGGATAATGCTGTCCAATGAGCTTGACTAGCAGCGTAGAAATCTGCATACTGGTGACTCTGTGTAGATATTTGGCGCATATACATGGATGCTGCAAGACCCATTACGACAGCAATGATAATAGCAATCAAGCTCATTCCGAAACCCGCCTCAGGGTTGGATGAATCCGGCAATATTTTTTCAGGCATTGATAATCCGCTTATCATAGGACTAACCTGAGTCGTTATTTAATAAGTGTTTGAACATAGAATTCTAATTATACACTCTCAATCTAATGGGTAATTATATACTTTCATATTTTCAGGATAGACAATTGACATAAGTGGAATCCCAGTATTGGCGTCATCCATTACCAGCATAAGCTTTACTAAGCGAATCTGGGCTATGCTACTGGCAATTGAATTATCTTCAGCAAAATAGTTGAATTCTGTGTCGGCAGTTAGAACAGGAGTCGCTAGAGTCAAAGGACCTGCCCCTCCACCGACCTCCTCACGGTTTAGGGAATTTCCAGAAATGGTATAGTCCCAAGTATTACCATAGGCATCAGTGAATTTAAGCTGCTTCGCGGCTGCAACTAGGATGTCGTCAGTCTTCTTTAGCATGCCAAATTCACGTTGAAACAGATTGATTGCGAGGAGACCACGGGTAATTAGTTTTTTGCGGTCAGAAACATCAGACATAGTGCTAAAATTGATTGCAATAATAGAGGATAAAAGTCCGCTGACAATACCCATTAGCGTTATGGAAAGGATCAATTCAAAAAGGGTAAAGCTGGCAGAATTTTTATGCTTAAACATATTTATCTATCAATTCCAGCCATTATGCTAGTAAAAATGACTGGTGTATTAAGGATTGAGTGATTCACAGTTACTACAATGCGTTTGTAGTTAGTTCTTGTAGCTAAGCTATCAAGCCAATTGCTTGGAAGATCCACATAAAAAACCCGAGAGTTAACGGTAAACCCCGCATATCCATCACTACTGAAGTCCCAAGATGTAGCTGCATAATCATCAATGTCATTATAATCTGCACTAGAAGTCTCACCGCCATCGGGTCCCAGAGTCGAACTCCATGGGGAAGAGCTACTCTCATCATAAGCATGCATACGAATTATGTTCATTACTGAATTGCCCAGGGAGAGGGCTCGCAAACCTGTTTCTACCCGGCTGCTCATTTGAATATAATTGCTTTGAGCAATCTGGATACCCACAATTGCAACAGCCAAAATACTAAGACCGATAATCATATCTATAAGGGAAAACCCGGTTTGACGATCACGGTGTTTCATGAGCCATCCCCGTTTCGGCAACTAAAGTTATGGTGCGGGAGCCATTCAGTACAATGGTTCCACCAGCTGAAGGTGTCCCCCACCAGTTGAAGAAGACTTCACTACTGCCGCCAAAATTGGCACTGGATACTGAGACTCCTGCATATTCTGTATCTAGATCAAGGACTACTGATTCTCCAGTTTGGGGATCAGGAATCAAAACACGACTCAATGCTGAGGGTCCAACGTATAATCCATACTGATTGTCGATTTGAGATACCACCAACCAGGTGGTGTCATGATAACTTGTGGCATAGTTCCTAAGATAACTGAGATCCTCAATCAGTCGTTCACTAACTGCCTTTTCGCGTACATTTGAAACCAGTTCAAAGGCTTTGGGTAAAGAGATCGCAGTAATAATACCCATGATAACAATCACCATGACTATCTCAAAAACAGTAAACCCTTTCCTCGTATTCATTTCATTTACCAGCATTCGATCATGGCCGAAATGATTGGGTTACACCGGTATCCGGATCATCGATCCTGAAACCGGCTAGTTCTGCTTCAGTGGCAGGGAGCAGATAGTACAGAAAGGGATTGTCGTAGGGGTTCATGACAATTTTAGATCCGCTAAAAAGTTGTGAAACAGTACGATTATCATAAAGAGTGGTTGCATCTGCCCAGGAATATGTCATCTGGTTATCGGCTGGCTCATCAGGCCAAACATCTGATTGCCCTTTTACAAATGCTTCGAGATATAAATTAATAAATCCCTGTTTGAGCTGGTAGATATTGGTCTGTGACATAACAACCTTGGCTTCTGTCTGGGTTTTTAGATAGGTTGGTGTAACTACAGCGGCTAAAATGCCCATAATCGAAACGGTGATCACTGCTTCCAAAAGGGTAAATCCAGCCTGGAGCTTACACTTTTTGATCTTTTGTTTCTTCATCAGGTACACCCAATGCCAGAGTTGTCAATATTCAGAGCAGTTGAATGTAGTCGGAGATTTTCGTAAAAATCTCCGACTACATAGTTTGGTACGCAGCAATACCGCTGCAATGTAAGATTTAAATCACATTAAAGCGCTGTAAGCGTGAACGCTGCAGGATCAGCAGCAGGATCACACTCGTAGGAGTAATCAGTCTCATCCGCTTGAGTTTTATTATACCAGATAGTGGCAAAATTGGCAAGAGAGCTATCCTCCAGAGTCCAGCCATCCGGTACTTCATCAAGAATGTCTGCAAGAAGTATAGTGTTACCATCGGGAAAAGCACGTACGCCATTCGTTACGAGTTGGTCAGCAGCATATAGCTGTAAACCTGCTCTGATATTTCCCATTACGGCTTGTTTACTTTTGGTCTTCGCTTCTGTAGTTAAGTCAAAGAATTTTGGTACAGCCACAGCTGCCAGAATTCCCAGGATTACTATAACCATGATCAGTTCGATCAGAGTAAAACCTTTGTTGTTATTTGTCTTCATTTTGCATCTCCTTTTGATAGGTTAGATTTTTTTCTTTTCAAAAATTAAAGCGTGTAGGCTTCGACTATGTTGGTCTGAATCCCGTCACGAATCTTGAACATGGGTTGGGTATCCATGATAAGTTCTGGTGGATCTCCCGCCCAATGTGCACTGCCAATTGAATCTGATTGAACCTCAAATTCCCAACCCTGTCCAAAGGGCGATCTGGGTATCCCATTCTTAAACAAATCGGTTATAACAATAGTTACTGTTCCGGCACCCCGATCATACTGTATTATTTGTGTAGCATCAACCAGGGGAATCCAACTATCGGCTCCGCCAGTGGTAACCAATTGCGCCAGGGCACTGGTTCCAATCCCGTAGTGAGCCACCGAAGTGTATTTATTTACTATAGCTGACCCAATCATGTTCATGGTCTCTGCCGCTTTATTTGCTTTCCCATTCTGCTGGGCATCCAGATAGGCTGGAACAGCAAATACTGCCAGAGTCCCAATAATGGCAACCGTAACAACCAGCTCCATTAGTGTAAAACCTGTTTTTCTTTTACTAATCATTTTATAACTCCTGTTCATTGAATCAAATTTCATAGACCTTTAATTTGCAAGAGGCATGCCAAGTGTTAAGTTATTGTATTTTATGTTATATCAATTTATTATAATCTAGGACATGTTTTGTTTCGGTACAGTATGCTGTAACTGATTGCTACATTGCAGGAACAGTTGTTCATAAAAAATAAGCTGCTAAAACGGACTATTAGACTTGGACCACCAGAAAGAATTTGATCCAGATATATAAACTTAGGGCAAAGAGCACCATGGCTACTGAATACAGCCAGGCAGGATACTTGCGTTGGAAAAATTGATAATAGCAACCGCGTTTTTCTGATACAGAATTATTCATAGTGAATCAAGTCTATTTAACCGCTCCATACATGTTCCACATGGGTAGGAAAATACCCAGAGCCATAAAAAGCAGCATGCTCCCCATAACAACTGTCATGATAGGTTCAATTGCGCCGCTAAGTCCTTCAATTTTTGCATCAACTTCGGCATCATATTGAGAAGCGACATTGGCCATCATCTCATCCAAAGCCCCCGATTTCTCGCCCACAGCGATCATTTTGACAGTCATTTTTGGGAAGAACTTGCTTTTCCCCAAAGCCTCAGCCAGACTCACCCCCTTCTCAACTTCCTCGCGTGCTGTGGCTATTTCTTTACCGATCACAACGTTACCAACGGTTTGCTCCACTGTCTCCAGCGCCCGGATAATCTGGATCCCCCCTTTGCTTAAGGTCTCCAACATGTGGGCAAAGCGGGCAATATTGGTCTTCAGGAATATGTCTTTAAATATGGGTACCTTCAGTTTGAAATGGTCAATGGAATAACGACCTTTTTCTGTCTTGGCAAATGATTTTAAACTAAATATTCCAAAAACAGAGCCTCCTAAAACAATGGGCCAAAAATTAATCAGAAAATCACTAGCGGTGATCATGATCATGGTTGGCACCGGTAAATCCATACCCTTGGATGAGAACATGGTAGAGAATTTTGGGACAATAAAAATCATGGCCCCCGTGAAAGCAAGTGCCAATGCTGATGTTACAATCATGGGGTAGCGTAGGGCAGATTTCACGTTGCGGGTTACTTCCTGGTCATGTTTGATAAAAGAGCCAAGTCGTTCCAAAATCTGTTCCATGACGCCAGCTGACTCTCCAGCCTTGATCATGTTGGTGTAGAGTAGGGAGAAAACGCCGGGGTAATCCTGCATTGCTTGTGAAAGTGATCTACCGGCACTAACTGATTTTATCAAATTTTTAACTACTGAACGCATGGTATCGGTTTCAGCTTGTTCCTCTAAAGCCTCCAGCGCGCCGATAAGCGGAATTCCAGATCGAAACATAATAGCCAACTGGATAGTAAAATTTTCCACCTCCGCCGGTTTAACCTTTTTACCTGACTTAAAGATGGCTCCACCACTCAGTATGCTCTTTTTGTATTCTTTCACCGAGAGTAACATTTCACCACGGTCATCTGCCTGCGTATAAACATCCATTTTGGATTCAGCTGTGACTATCTTTTCCTCAACAGTACCTGAATCATTCATTATACGACAAGCAAAATCAGGCATGCTCATCTCCCTGAGCTGATGCTCCCTGAAAAACTGCCAAATCGTATTTCTTTATCTTGCGATATATAGCCGTCCGTGAGATTTGTAGCTGCAGAGCCGTCTGGCTGATATTTCCATCCAGCGTCTCCAGAGCCTTTTGAAGGGCATCTTTCTCTATCTGCCACAGAGGTCGGACACCATTCTGGTCATCTTTGCCAGTGTGTACCTGTGATTGAACCATCTGAGGAGTATCTTCTCTAATTGTCGATAATGAATCAGCAGAAAGCAATTCGCCATCAGTCTGAAAAACACTTCGCGTCAGTATATTTTCAAGCTCTCTTACATTTCCGTGCAAACTCATGGTTTCCAACTCGTCCAGCAATGCCCAGGCAATCCTATGTATTGGTTGA
Organism: bacterium; assembly: GCA_013202895.1. GTDB lineage: Bacteria > Fidelibacterota > UBA8477 > UBA8477 > JABMPR01 > JABMPR01. The sequence goes on from JABMPR010000075.1 coordinate 7,563, forward strand.
TCTTCACCACGTAACAGTTTTTCAAGAAAATATATAACCAGCAACGGTAGATCTGCTGCTCGATCTCTCAAAGGCGGAAGATTTATTGGAATCACATTCAAACGGTAATGCAGATCTTCTCGAAAAAGCCCATTTTTAATTTGAGTTGGTAAATCCCTATGGGTGGCGGTCACAAGGCGTATATCTATTTCTTTTTCTTTCACACTGCCCAGGGGTTGAATTTTCCCATCCTCAAGAACGCGCAACATTTTGACCTGGAGCTCCTGGGGCATATCCCCGATTTCGTCTAAAAACAGGGTACCACCATGGGCAAGCTCGAACTTTCCCATTTTATTCTGCGTTGCACCAGTGAAGGCGCCTTTCTCATAACCAAAAAGTTCGCTCTCCAGTAGATTTTCAGGAATGGCAGCACAATTAATACTAACAAAAGCTTGCTTTCTTCGATCACTTAACTGGTGAATGGTTTTTGCTACGAGCTCTTTTCCTGAGCCACTTTCTCCCAGAATCAAAACCGTGTATTCACTATTGGCCACTCGTGTCAACTGGCGGTAAACATCAAGCATCACTAGCGAATTACCCACAAATTCCCCAAAACCACCCGGTCTCAGTAATTCTTTGGATACCTGGCTCCCCAAACTTGCCCTGAACTCTTGGTATTTAGCTATACGGGTCATCAAGGAGCTCAACGAATGTTCAATATCAATGAGCTTTAGGAGCCCAAATACTCTTGAGGTTTCTTTGATCACCCTTACATCAAAATCTTCCCGTGCACTATATAGAATAATTGACTGGTGGGGATGCAGCCGACGCAGATCTTTGATCCAGATCTGATGTTCATCAGCATATGCGGCGCATGAGATAAAGATCGCGGAATACTTATTAATACTGGCATAATTAAAGAGGGAGACCCAATCACCAGTCCCGGTGATTTCGCCATATTGTTTCAAATGCTGTTGGAGAAGTTTTTCCGGTTTAGGGTCCGAGCGACGCCTGGGGGCTAGTATTAAAAATTGATGTTTCATGAGATCAGAGGGTTACCCGCATGATCTCCTCAATGGAGGTCTGTCCCCTCAAAACATACTCTTTGGCTGCTTTATTCAAGGAATACATCCCATTTGCCTCAGCGGCTACTTCAATCTCGCCAGCACTAGCTCCGTTGATTATCAGATCCTTTATTTCATGGTTGGGAACCAATAATTCAAATACACCTGTTCGGCCGATATAACCTGAATTACGGCAGTGGATACAGCCTACGGGTTCGAAGATACCGGTATAATCCGGCCAGGTACCGATCTTAAGTGTTTCCAATAGTTTATCACTTTGTTCCACCACTTTTTTGCAGCGTGGACAAAGTATGCGGATCAATCTCTGAGCGAGGATAGCTCTGACCGTCGAGCTCACCAGATAGGAATCGATTCCCATGTCCAACAGTCTGGTGAATGTCGAAGAAGCATCATTGGTATGTAATGTAGAAAATACCAGGTGACCGGTTAATGCAGCCCGAATAGCCAATTCGATGGTATCAACATCACGCATCTCTCCAACCAGAATAACATCTGGATCCTGACGCATCATTGTTCGAAGCGCCGTGGTAAAGGTTAACCCGGCTTTTACATTAACTTGACTCTGATTTATGTTTTCTAACATATATTCGATTGGATCTTCAACTGTCATAATATTTACAGCGACTGAATTGAGGGTGTTCAGTGTGGCATAAAGTGTTGTTGTTTTTCCAGAACCAGTGGGTCCCGTCACCAGCAAAATACCGTTTGCAGTCTTGATGGTTTCTTTCCAATCTTTAAGGATGGTCGCGTCAAAACCGAGTTTATTGAGATCAATTTTTCCTTTAGCCTCGTCCAGGATACGCATCACAACCTTTTCACCATTGGGTGTGGGGAAGGTGGAACAGCGTAAATCAACCTCCACATTTTTCTGAGCGAAGTGAAAACGTCCATCCTGGGGTCTTCTGGATTCTGCGATATCCATATCTGCCAAAATTTTGAGTCTGGAGATCATGGGAGCTACAGAATCTGAAGGGATTGAATAATACTGTTGCAAGACCCCATCCACGCGATAACGGATCCGGGCATCGTTTTTTCGTGGTTCGATGTGAATATCACTGGCTCCCATATTGACCGCTTCAAAAAGTAACATATCAACTACCTGGACAACTTCGGTGTCCTCATGAATCTCACGTGAGACAACCCGGACATCATCACCAGCTGCCATTGTCTGAGCCAATGAGGTAGTCGATCGATAATAGAGATCAATGGAACGCTCAATATCCGCTTCGATGGATAGAACCAGCATGATTTCTTTTTCAGTTTCACGAGATAGTTCATCAACCACTTCGATATTTAAGGGATCAGCAGTGGCAACGGTCAACGAATCTTCAATAACGAATAAGGGGATAACAGTGTGTTGACGGGCAAAATCTTCACTCACCAGCATCAGGGCTTCATCCTGAATATTATACTTGGTTATATCCAGACTGGGTAGACCTAGATGGTTGCCCAAAACTTTTAGAAGGTCACGTTCAGTCAAAAGCCCCAGGGCGACCACAGACTTTCCTAGCAGCACCCCGTTTTCACGCCCAAAAGTCAGCGCATCAGTCAGCTGAGCTTCGTTTATCTGCCCACTTTCCAGCAGCAATTGTCCCAGTTGTTTTTTTTCAACGACCATAAAGTTTTATACCCCAAGAAACATGGATAAATACCAGTTTATAATTTGGCGACCAGCAAGCAGACCCAACCAGATCCCCAAGCAAATAAAGGGACCAAAGGGCACCTGTTGTTTTCGGCTGATCAGACCCATAGGCATTAATACTGTAAAAAGGAGCGTCGCTGAAAGAAAGGCCAGAAACATGGATACAATTCCAATATCCCAACCCAGAACCCAGCCCGCCATAGCGGCGAACTTGACATCGCCCAAACCCATGGCTTCCTTTTTAAAGGCCAGCTCACCAAAAAAGCGGATTGCCAAAAAGATCAGACCCAGTCCCAAAAAACCTAAAAACTGAGTCGTCAGCAATTGACCCTCCTTGGCGAGCCAGATATAGAATCCTGGAATCAATCCGATGACTATCATAGAATCGGGAATAATCATATGGTCTATATCAATAAAGGCAATGGCAAGCAAAAGTGCTCCAAAAAGGGCAAAAACGATGAGATCCCATGTCAAACCAAATCTGAGGTAAGTGATATAGAAAATGATGGCCGTGAGACCTTCCACCAGTGGATAGCGGAATGCGATGGAAGTTTTGCAGGACGAGCATTTTGCGCCTAAAAAGATATAGCTGATGATGGGAATATTCTCCAAGGGCTTAATCTTATGATCACAGTGAGGGCAATGGGATGCTGGAAATGCCAGAGACTCTCCCCGCGGAAAGCGATAGATCACCACATTGAGAAAACTTCCAATGAGCAGGCCAAAGAGGATGACAAAAAATGCTATCATCGGGTAACTTATAGTAAAGCCTCCAATTGAGCGGGAAAGGATTGGTAGTCCAATGGTTTTACCAGGTACAACTCTGCACCACTCTGGGTTCCTACCTCCCGATCCCGTTCACCGTCCTTGGCTGACACGATTATCACGGGAATATCTCTGAATTGTTCGTCAAACTTCAATAAACGACAAACTTGATACCCGTTCATCCCCGGAAGCATGAGATCCAACATGATCAGATCAGGTTGGATTTCCCGGGCTTTGGATAAGCCTGAAATACCATCAAGAGCTTCGAATACCTCGTATCCAAGACTCTCAAGTAGGCGTTTCACCGGCTCGATGAAAAATTTCTCATCATCTACGATTAGAATACGTTTTCCTGCCATACTATGTCCCTCTACTCTTCATTCTCATCATCCAGAAGCTTGATCTCCAATTCGGTTTCTCTCTGCTCTGTGGATGAGATATTTAGTTTCAAATCCGTTGGGAAATCAGCAAACTCATACGCTGTAAATTCGCTGATCTTTTTATCTTTATATAACTTGTACAAAGCCTGATCAAATAGTTGCATATTTTCCGAAGTACCAGACCGAATGGTTTGGGGAATTAAGTCAACACTTCCCTTTTGAATCAGATCGCGGACACGAGCGCTTGAAATTAAAATCTCCAGCGCAGCTGTTAATTTTCCATTCTCCATGGGTACCAGACGCTGGGCAACAATAGCCAGAAGATTCTGGCTGAGCTGCATTTGAGCCAGATCTTGTTCAGAACGATCATAAAAACTTAAAATCCGGTCAATGGTTTGTGAAGTATTGGTTGCATGTAAGGTGCTGAACACGAGATGACCTGTCTCCGAAAAGTTCAATGCGGACTCCATTGCCTCACGATCACGGATTTCACCTATGAGTAAAACAGAGGGCGCTTCGCGTAGAGCAGATTTTAAAGCCCGGCTATAAGTATTTGTATCGTGACCCACCTCTCGCTGATTAACAATACTTTTTTTGTGACTGTGGAGAAACTCGATGGGATCTTCCAGCGTCAGAATGTGCCCCGACTTATTGGTGTTACGGTAATCAATCATGGCAGCCAGGGTTGTTGATTTTCCTGAGCCTGTGGATCCCACTACCAGTATAAGTCCTCGGTCTTTCAAGGACAATTCCCTCAAAACAGGTGGTAAATCAAGATCATCCAGAGAGCGAATGGTTGCTACGATCTGCCGAACTACGAAACTATCGGTTCCGCGTTGACGGAAAAAATTAACCCTGAAACGCCCGACCCCCGCCAGACTGAGGGTGTAATCCAATTCTTTCTCAGCTATATACTGTTTGAGCTGCTCCTCGTTTAGCATTTCATTTTTTAAAAGGTTTAGATTTTCAAGAGAGAGCAGCTCCTTTTCAATGGGATAAACTTCGCCAGAAATTTTCACCATTGGAAAAGCACCAACTGATACATAAAGATCTGAAGCCTCTGCTTCTGACATGACCGAAAGTAAATCCTGCAAAGTATACATGCTTAACCTGCTACCAGTTTATCAAGGTCCTCGGGAAAAGCGGCAACCTGTCTGGCTGCTTCTATGCTGACTTCATTACTTTTTACCAAATTTGCCAAGGATTGCTCAAGAGTTACCATCCCTATTGCAGCCCCCATCTGTAGAATGGATCTTAGTTGAAAAGTTTTTGCTTCGCGAATCAGGTTGGCAACTGCCGCTGTACCTATCAACACTTCAAAGGCAGCCACCCGACCACCATCAGTTTTCTTGAGTAACATTTGAGACAGAATAGTCACAATGGTGTCGCTGATCATAATCCGGATCTGATCCTGCTGATTTGCCGGGAACTGATCAATAATACGATCCAAAGTCTTGGTAGTATTCACCGTATGGAGGGTCCCAAAAACCAGATGTCCCGTTTCAGCAGCGGTTACTGCCAGGGCTGTTGTTTCGGGGTCACGCATCTCTCCCACAACAATGATATCTGGATCTTCACGCAGGGCACTGCGTAATGCCTGGGCAAAACCGTGAGTGGATGTGCCCACTTCGCGCTGGGTTATAAGCGATTGCTGACTTTCGTGGGTGAATTCAACTGGATCTTCAATGGTTATGATATGCTTTTTGCGTGTTCGATTGATATAATCTATAATGGTATTCAGCGTCGTGGATTTTCCACTACCTGTAGGTCCTGTTACCAAAAACAGACCCTTGTCCTTATGCGCCATATCCTTGAGTACATCTGGTAGACCCAGGTCCTCAAATGAATACACCTTTTCGTTTATGGCTCGCAGAACGGCGGAATCTCCGTGTATGCTTTTGAATACATTCACTCTGAAGCGACCGATTCCTTTGTAATCTGCAGCAAAATCCAATTCCAAATCTTCTTCAAAAGTTTTACGCTGATTTTCGGTCATGATGCCATAAATCAGGAGGTGCAGATCTTCAGGTTGCATGGGGGGTAAATCTGTATTTCTGATTTCACCATCAACTCTGACGATGGGTCTCGAAAAGGGATGCAAATGAAGATCAGAAGCGCCGCTTTGTCTGATAAAATGCAGCAGATCCAGTATTTCCAACTGAGCCATCACTTTCCTCTATTGGTTTACAATGTTTGGGGTGATGAAAATTAAAAGTTCCCTCTGTTCCGTTGTTACCCTAGAATGAGTAAAAAAACGCTTTAAGAGCGGGATACTCCCAACGATGGGTGGAGAAGTCTCAGACTCGTTAACCTGATCAAATATTAATCCACCAATGAGCAGGGTTTCACCATTTCCAACCATGACCTTTGTTTTTGTCGATCGATCTGAGACAATGGGTCGATCAGCATTGGGACCGGCAAAACCAACCAGAGCCTGAACCTGGGCATTCATATCAAGACTTACATAGCGGCCTTCATTGATACGAGGCGTGACACTTAATGACACCATAATCTCTACATCTTCAAATTGAAAAGTTTGGCCCCCAAATGTTGTACCCTCCGTTTCTGGGATCAGTACGGGATAGCTGGTTCCGATCCCGATTGAAGCCATTGTGTTTTCAAAGGTTGTAACCTGTGGTTCCTGGAGTAGACGTGTATCATCATCGGTTCCCATGAGCTCCATGAGGGCCGAAAAAACCGGCATGCTAAGGGTAGCCAGTCGCAATTGGCTACCTCCACTCAGGAGAGTTGTCCCGAGCTCAAGCAAATCTTCAACAGCGCTGGCATCCTCTTGTATGGATGGTCCATTTAAATTGGTTCTCAAGGTCCAGTTAATTCCCAGGCGTTCCTCCAGGGTCAGCTTGGTTTCGATAAATTTTACAGCAATATTGATCTGGGGAATCTTTTTGTCCAATTCTCTGATGATGGATTCGATTTGTACAAAATTTTGAGCGAGATCTGTGATAACAATATGATCGAAGGCTGCTGTTCCGCCTCCACCAGCGGCTCCGCCTTCAGCGCCTCCACCGCCACCAG
>JABMPR010000076.1 GCA_013202895.1 bacterium
AGATAGGATCATGTAGCCATTGCCCCTTTCATAATTCTAGTATCTCTAGTCAGAAAATTACGATTTACTCGCTTATGCTGGTCTTCCGGCCAAACTTTGGATCTATGGGAATAAATTTCAACAAGACCAATCCGGGAATGGTGGCTATCAGAACCCAGATGAAGAACGACTGGTAACCAATGGTCTCCTGCAACCAGCCACTGAACATGCCGGGAATCATCATTCCCAAAGCCATAAAACCAGTGCATATTGCATAGTGAGCGGTTTTATGCTCACCTTCTGCAACCGTTATCATATAAAGCATATAGGCAGTAAACCCGAAACCATAACCAAATTGCTCAATACCCACCATGGTGGCGATCATGTAAAAATTGTCTGGCTGAACATATGACAGATACACATAGACAACATCAGGCAATTTCATGGCTAAGGCCATCCAAAGGATCCAGAATTTTAGACCCTGACGTGCAGAGACAAAACCTCCTAATATCCCCCCTAAAGTCAGCATAACGGCCCCCAATGTACCATAGATAAATCCGTACTCCTGAGTGGTCAAAGCCAGTCCCCCCGCTTCGATGCTATCAATCATAAATAGAGGGGCGATCTTCACAAGTTGGGCTTCGCCAAATCGGTAAAGTAGAATAAAGGTTATGGCAAGTCCGATCTTTTCTTTGGTAAAAAATGACACAAAAGTCTGGATATAATTCTTAGCAAAAACTGTCATATTTTCTAATTCCATCCCCTTATCACTGTCCGGTTTGGGTAAAACGAAATAGTGAAAGAGGAAGAAGAATACGAACATCCCGGAAATGACCAGAAAAGAAAGCGACCACGCCAGGGTAATATTACCTGATCGAGAGCGGAAAGTTGCAGCAGTCTCGGTCTTAAGATTTGGATGAAGTTGGATCAAGGCAAGAAATGGAATGTTCCAATCATCTTTATGAAATACGAATCGAGTATCGGTCAACAGTCTAATACTTTTATCACCTGATTCATGACCGAAATTCACAACCACAGGTTCGTCAGTTTGAGGCTGAGATGAAAGCCCGATATAAGCAATTCCCGTATTCCCCACGGGTTTACCATTCTCTGGAGCTTCATGATCTGTGAACGCAAGAGTCCTTAGATCAGCACTGTCACTCAAAGTCAGTCTATTCATGTTCCAATAATTGACCATCGCAAGCAAGGAATCATAGCTGAGATTGGATTGGCTACCTAAGGCAATGTCAAGAGTGTTGGGATGGATGCTTATTTGATGCTCGCCAGCTTCGCTCTCAAACCTTAATTGACTGGGATCAATTTGATGTTCAATCTGATAATCCTTGCCTGCAATTACGGTTAGATCAAGATCGGCAAGCCCGGTATTACTTTCAATCATTCCCGCAAAGATGATCAGACCACCCTGTCCTGCAATGATGGCCAATCGATAGAAGGTGCTTCGAATACCGACCCACCATGCCTGATCATGCTGAGAAAGTCCTATCATGTAGAATCCGTCGGCAGCAATATCATGTGTAGCAGAACTGAAAGCCAATAACCAGAAAAATCCCAGTGTTAATTGGAAAAAGCCCGGCATGGGAATTGTGAGGACAACTCCTCCTAGACCAGCACCAATTAATAGCTGCATCGCTACGATCCAGAAGCGTTTCGTCCGAACAATATCAATCAGTGGACTCCAGAAAGGTTTTAATACCCAGGGCAAGTAAAGCCAGCTAGTATAAAGGGCAATTTCTGTATTGGAGATACCCATCCTTTTATAAAAGACGACAGCTATCAGCATAACAACTGTGTAAGGTACACCTTCAGCAAAGTACAGTGTGGGTATCAACAGCCATGGAGAACGACGCTTACTTTCCGGAGATTTAGACATTCTAGCTTCCTTCCACACTTAGATTAATTATAAATAAGATATTTTTCACGAGACTGGGTAAACTGTTTCAATTCGTCCTGATATACGGCTATTATTTCTGCTGCTGAATTGCCGGCATCTACCATCCTGCGCAAATAATCGCAGCCCCAAAGTCGATCGGGTCCTCGTTCACTTCTCCAGCCAAAATCATCAG
>JABMPR010000077.1 GCA_013202895.1 bacterium
CTTGCAACCATATTCTCACACAGCCTCTTAAGTCGGGTGTTAATGAGAAATGTATTATTTGGTGAACTCGACTGAAAGAATGGAGGTATTCCCAAAGACTTCCATGGGTTTGACTGCATAATCCAAGCCTATTTTACCGATCCCCTTGAGATCAAGATTAACCCCGACACCCATGGTCCAGGCTTCCTGGTCATAATTGCTTCGATATCCCCCTCGCAAAAACAGCATTTCACGTACAGCGAATTCAGCACCTACATTTACATGTTCTGGTCCGTCATTGGGGTGATCGGCATCCATTGCCAGGGTCAGCCGGGAAAATTGATTTTGGATAATAGCTTGATCTACACCGATAATATCCAGGCTAACACCAATCCGGATCATTAGGGGCAGGGGCCAGGGTTCTGTTCGCAAATCCGCATCCGAATTCCAATTACCATCGATCTCTTCATCAATATCAGCATCGATGATCAGGTCTCGTCCGCTAAATTGAATATCACCACCAAAATTTGACAGGGCCATCCCAATATCAAGTCCATAGAAATCGGTTTGTAAAATAGATCCGATATCCAGAGCCAGGGTTCGAGCGCTTTCATTATAGGCAGTGAGCTGGATGAGTTTTCCATTGACTCCAAAAGACAGACGATCGGTTATCTGGCGGGCATAACTCGTGCTAATTGCTAAATCCATGACATCATAATGGAGACCATTTCCCTCTGGCTCCTGGAGGGTTCTTACGGGTTGATCACCCATTGTGAGGCTTGACACAGACAGACCAATTGTTTCATTGGTTCTTAGGGGAAGTATTACTCCGATATAATCATGTGCAATATCCAGCATCCAGTCGTTGTGGCTGGCGTGGACTGTAATAGCGGAAACATAGGTCATTCCAGCTGGATTCCAATAGGCTGCCGTTGCATCATTGGCAAGCGCTACAAAGCCACCCCCCATGGCCATGGCACGAGCACCTACGCCCAGTTTTAGAAATGGAGCCGAGGTGGTGGCTACCTTATCAAAACCAGCTTGAAGCATAGAAATCAAACTGAGGACTACGAGTACTTGTCTCATTTGATCACCAAAAATCTTCCCACAGTCTCATCACCATCGGGTGTCTCAGCATGATACAGATAAACACCAGGGGCAATAAATTGATCATTTCTGGTTCGCATATCCCAAAAGGCATAACCCTCGCTGGTCATGCCGTCTTTCCCGTGTTCCATGGTATCAACATGTTCACCGAGAAGCGTATAAATTTTTATTGTGCAAACGCTGGGTAACTGAGCAAACATGAGTCGTTTTCCGAATTCATTGGTTTCCCAGGCATTGGTTACAATATATGGATCAGGTACAACAATGAGCTTGTCAAGCGGATTGCTGCTTGTGTTTGTCATCGGTGCCGATTTTCGCAAGGGATTAAACTGATAGGTAATACCCGGTCTAAAAGGCTTGTTGGTAATTATGGAAAACTCATCACCATCAGCTGGCGCTATGGCATTAATCGTATCATATCCATAATCCATGTTGAGAGATATATCGGGCTTATTATTTGTCAGCAGGTATAAATAATTGGGAATGGTGTCCAGTATTGTAGTATCAGCTAAAACTCGGCTCACGGTGTCAATCTTTTCCAAAATGAGCATATCAACATGTCTTTCGGGCCAGCCAAACTCAGCGGCTACCCCAGGAAGATAACCCAAACCTCCCGGCACCAAATCCCAGCCAAAAGGACTGTAATACATTGGCCGAAACTCGCTAACCATCCCATGGTTAAACTCAGCCAGAATAAGGTTGTCAGAAACATCCACCGGATTATCAGGGTTTGTGATGACTTGAGCCTGAAGGGGTAGATGTTGTGTCGATTCACTATACTCACCACTAAATGCATCCAACCAAAGCGCCTCAACGCCTATTCCATAATCAACAATAATACGCCAGTCGTCAAATGTTTCAACTATGTCACCATACGCTTGTCCTGAAGGAATCAGGCCAGGAAACAGACTGTGTATGCGCCAATCAAAAGTACAGGTATCACCAGCCACTTTTGTCCAACCCAGGGAGCTAACGCCCTTGCCTGTATTTTCAAGATGGAGAATAAAACCATCTTGAATAACTGTGTTCGTATCAACGTTATCGCCAAGACGCAGGCCATTTATCAGGGTCTCACCTGTGGTAATATCCGTCAAAACAACCCCTACTGCATCAAGCGTGTCGCCATCACTGTCTGGATAGGGGAAGAGATCAAAGCTTAACTCATAATCATGATCCAGGAGTTCATTTGGGTTTTCAAGGCTAAGTTGGATTTTACCATCACAGGCACCGCCAAGCGCTGCAAGTGAATCGCTTTCGGCAAAAAAGAGATCATTAGCTAGCACGCCGGCCGTAACCCTAACCGTGTGTCTTTCATGCCATGATACACCCAGGGCGTTCATGTTTGATGGAGTTAGGTCATTAGGATCAGACTGATCACCCTTATCATAGGCAGAAACACAATACCAGTATTCAACCCCGTTAACCAGATTGTCATCGATGAAGGTATGGACCAGTCCTGTATTGTCGCCCAGATTTTGGGGATAGGCTGGATCAAGCCCTGAAACATCAAAGCCAAAGTGGGCTATATCCTCTGCTTCCGTATAGTCAAACTGGGCAATGGGTCGATATCCGATCTGGTTTCCATAAACATCCGTTATGGGTGATCCCCAGGTCTGCCCGGCATTCGTACTACGATAAATCCGATATCCTTCAAAATCTTTTTCTGCTGACCAGGCATCCCGCGAAGCTTCCGCTTTGGTATCCCAAAACAGCGTGATCTGTTTATCCCCGGGAACCCCATGGACGGTGGGCGCATCTGGTGGACCGGTCCCTTGAAAATAAAGACGGTACATTCCCTGGGCAGTCCTGACGTTATTCATGAGATCTGTGGTATCGGGATTATCGATCTGAGTGCCGGCATCTCCCATGATCAATCCAATGGAGAGGGTGGTCATTGAATCAGCTTTTAAATCAAAGGGACCACAGGAAACCACATAATTAATTCCATTCCCAACACGCGGGTCTTCCCCGGTATCGGAAAACTCAGGATAATAGTCGGCCAGAGAATCCTGACCAGTGTAATCAATGCGAATGTCTGAACCATGAAAATAGGCGTTTGGATCCACCAAGTGTTCAGAATCTTTCTGGCTCGTCATAACGGCCCACATTTGCTGATCTGTTGTGGGTGAAAATTCACGGGGAAAATGATGAAAATCGGTAACACCTATTTTTCCTGGTGTATCAAAAATGCGAAGTCCTACCATACCCAATGGATCATTTGTTTCGGTCCAGGCACCATCAGGAACATTGTTAAGGTCATAAACATAGACCAGGTCCTTCCTTCCATCATTATCACTATCCACAAAATTCAAGTAATCATGATTATCAAAATCCGGTCTGAACTTGGCGTAAAAACCGATATATATCCTATCCAGGTCTTCTTCGCCATCGTTAAAAATCTTAAAATCCCAAAATACGAAATCCTCAGCATAGGGACGTCCATATGAATGAGCCGTTTGCTGTATAGTGAGCCCATGACTTCCGGAATCATTCTGGGCATCATTGTAGGTACAGAATAAGTCACGATCGGAGGCGAATTGATCCACCGCATAGGGTAGGGATAGCGAATTGGGGTGTGTCTCTAATTGTTCCTGGGTAAGATTATTTACATCCACCCGAAAATATCCAGGCCATCCTATATCCGGCCAGGTACCGATGATGTCACTGCTGGCCATAAAGGGTGTGTCGTCAGATTCGGCGACAATATCACCAGAAAACTCTAAACCACGAGCATCATCGGGTGGAAGCCAGTCTTTGATAACATTTTGACTCTGGGTTTCGGTTTCCAGGACTTCATTTTCATCGATCCCCAGCATAATACCCAGACCGAAGCAATATTGACGTTCATAAGCTGCAGAAGCTGGCCAATGGAGGGCATTGGTGAAATAAACGTGAAAGCTTGAAAGGGTACCAAAATTTCCAGTGTTGTTCTGGATTTGGCCTTTATCCATTACCCCCACTGCTTTCTGGAAAATTCCAGATGGTTTGTTGAGGGTTGCCAGATCATCAGAATTATGACAGCGCCCACAATCTTGAGCGTGAATGCTCAAAGATAAAATAAAGAGAATTATCAGAAAATTTCTGTGTTTTTTCATTTACCAGCCCACGCTTAAACCAAGTTTAATAGATCGCCCCGGACCCAGTTTTGCAGGATTCAGATTAGAGTCGTCACCACCAGACACTAGGCCAGATAAGCCCTGGTCAAAGGGATTGCCTGTGCGAGAATTGACTTGTAAAACATTTTCGTGGTCAGTGAGATTCATGACTTCCAGAAACAAGCTGGGTTTCAAAGAGCCCAGACTCATATTCTTTTTAATCCGCAAATCCAGGCTATAGGTCCATGGTTTTCTGCCCGAGTTTTCCTCAACCCGAATAGTGAGATCCACATAAGGCGTATAGGGCAACCCGCTGGCGGCATTCAGCAGTAAGTCGGCATTTAAACCAGAGAATAAATGGATCCCCTGAATTGCTGGTCCGCCTTTGGCTCCAGTCCGAAACGTCATATTTATTGAAAGGTCATGACGTTGATCAAAATCTAAATAGTATTCTTTGTGTGGAATTTCTTCTTTTTCATAAGCCGAAAAGTATCCGCCTGTCGGACTTGAATTATTTCCTCGAGCAACAGAGAGAGTGTAGCTGATATTGGTTCCAAAGTGTCCGCCAAATTGACGGTCAAGACTCAGGTCAACACCTTTGACACTGGCATAATCGGTATTTGTATAAACCACAACGGGGATGGAGATAATCCGGAATGACTGTGTGGATAGCAGGTCTCTGATATCCTTTGACCAGACGGTTGCGGTAAAACGGGTGATGGGTGACAAGGCCTGTTTTACACCGACCTCAAAGGCGACTGTCTTCTGAGGTTTTGTTCCGGCATCTCCAACCAGTGGAAGGGCAGAGGTAATATCCTTGTCAGCGTTATAAGTCATGGACTTGAAATTTGGTGACTGAAAAAAATGGCCGTATGAGAAATGAAAAACAGTGTTTTCGGTAACCGGATAAGCCAGGCCAATACGCGGGCTCCACTTGGCTTGAGCAGGTGTGCTTACTGTTGGGGCTTTGATCCAGTTTTGAGTCGTAGAATCCCAAATAGCAAAGCGTGAAATATCTTCCCATTTATTAATGCTCGGGTCTATATAATCATAGCGCAGCCCTAGATTGATTATGAGGTAATCAAATTCAATTTTATCCTGTAGGAAAAACGAATATTCTTTGGGGCTGAAGGTTGTATCATCCTTGAATTGGGTTCCATCCTCCCAGGGCTCTTCCTCTGAGTAAAGATCAAGGGCATGGGCTGCATAGGTGAAACCGCTCTTGAGTAAATGATGACTGTTGGCATTATAGGTGGCATTCACATTTACAGTGTTTGTTTGACTCAAGTTATCTGTATAGTCTTCCTGTGTACCCGATTTCCAGAAATAGGAGCTTTTGTCGGGTATGGGTTTTTTGTACTGGCTGGTATCGGTAGGAATAAAATCCTGGACGCCCTCCTTGGTTCCAACAAACTGAGAGGATAGATGCACATTATAAAACAGCGCTTCTGAAAGAGAGTGGGTCAATGTTAAAGCGATACGATCATTCGTTTTTAAGGTATGGGTGTTGTAGGTGGGGCGGTATTTCCATCTATGTGAGTAATTTTGAAATAGGCGATTTGAGCTTTGCAGATGACCCGTTAGTTTCATCTTGGATGTCACCCGATTGCTCAATTTAAGTTGAACGTCCTGATTAATATCCACACCGTGGCCAAGGGGGCTGTCTTCAACACCATAAAATGCTGATGCAAAATATGAAGTGTTTCTAAATAGTGGACCTCCAAAACTGATGCTTGCGCGACCGGAAATGGGCAGGTCCAATAAGGGGATCAAGGTCCGGGGATAAAAATTTTCAGATGAATTATTATAAAAGGAAAACAGAGAGTCACGTAAATCAACGTAGACAAAGTTTGAATCCACACCGGCATACGCAGTGTCGAGATATTCAAAAGCATTTTTACTATGATAGGGTGAGGTATTTAGTTGATCCGACGTAAACTCAAAACGTCCATGGAAGTTCTCGCCGCCCTCCTTTGTCACTATGTTTACCACAGATGACATGGCCTGACCATACTCTGCGTTAAAGGTTCCGCTGATGACGGTCATTTCCTGGATGGCGTTCTGGTTAACAGTACCACTGAAATCACCTTCTAGAGGATCTCGAACAATCACGCCGTCAATCATATAAAGTATTTCTTTGGTTCTGCCGCCACGAACATGGATCTCACCCTCTTCATCGGTTGTGAAGCCTGCCTGGGTAGCCAGGACATCCTTAAAATTATTCACAGGCATGGCAAGGATATCATCGGCACTGATTACCCGAATAGTAGCCGTTGCATCTCTTCGAATCAAGGGTCTGGTGGCGATGACCACCACTTCCTCTTCAGCATCCAGGGTAGCGGGTTCCAAAACGGCATTCAGGCGAGTGGTAAAATCGGAGATAACCTGTACTTCCTGGTGTACAGCGATTTTATAACCAATCATCTGAAACCTTACGGTATAGCTGCCGGGTGGTACATTTAGAACAAAGTATTCTCCATCCAGATCAGAGGCGGTTCCCAGGGGGGTTCCATCGATGATAATATTAACGCCCACCATATTATCACCATCCAGCGAGGTGATATGTCCTGCCAACTTCCCTCCAACACCAGCCAGAAGGTTGCTGACAGCAAGACTAATAATCAGCAATAATGCTTTTTGTATTTTCATTCAGTAGTTAAGTAGCTGGCTGTTTTCCAAAAAGAAAACAGCCAGCTCGGTTTTTTATATTACTTAATTAGGAGCATGCTGCGACTGAGCTGCTCATTCCCTTTTGTCAGTACTACAATGTAGTTTCCGGCTGCCACGACCTGACCCTGTTGGTCAGCACCATCCCATGTCAGTCGATAACTACCAGGTTGGATATAACCCTGGGCTAAAGTCCTTACCAGTCCACCCTTAATATTATATATCTTCAGTCCCGCTTCTCCGCCCTCTGTGATATCGAATGATAGGGTTGTTGAAGGGTTGAAGGGGTTGGGATAGTTTTGATTTAGCGTCATCGTAAGCGGCTGATTTATGACGGCTTCATCGATGGAAGTCCCGTCGTTTGCTACTACGCGGAAATTATCGAAATATCCTGGCAGACCATCTTCATCTTGCTGGAATGCATATACGCCTGGCATGCCCTGGTAGGTATGGCCAGCGGCGTCATCTACAAAACTTCCTAAATCATTTTCATCATAATAGCAATGATAGGATACACTGTTGTCAGACCAATCCGTGCTTACCTCTATCTTCATATAATGCCAGCCTTCAGATTGATCAAAATCAGCTGCTGGAATGCTATAATCCATGGTATAAGTAAAGGTTGATGGGTCGAATTGATTATTGAAGAGACGCAGACGATCACTTCCGTCAAAATCGGCCACCAGTTTTACATAGTAGCCCTGTGATGAATCCCCATAGGCAACCACACCGGTATAGGCTGAGAAGGGTGGTGGAGCATCATCATATACATAGAAGTTTGCCTCTACTGTATAATCAGCATCTGTCACATCTCCCGTGAGCAGGATTGCGGCACCTGAGTAGCTGCCATCAATATCCTGGATATATCCAACTTTTTCTCCACCCTCAAGTAGGACCTGCGGTACGGACGCCATATCTACAGCCTGTATCATTTCTTCATCAATACGATATTGTTCCCACTCGCTCACATCGCTATCTTCAAAATCTTCGGTAAATACCTGGCCATATGATAGGCTAAAACCGAGGACCAACAAAATGACACTCAAAATTGTAACTTTTCTTTTCATGTGATATCTCCTATCGCGTTGATTAACATAAATATAAAATAAATATGGTTATTGTTAACTGTTAAGATTGATTATTGTTAACTGTTAAGATTGATTGTTATTAACTGTTAAGATTGATTGTTGCTAACTGTGGTAGGCTGATTGGATCAGTTTCCTCTCAGCAGATTGCCGAGCATCTCTTCGATCTCGTCTTCGGTAATTGAGCCGCGATCAGCACCCCAGAATACCAGACCGTGGAAAAGACCGCCCATTGCCTTAAGAATCAGACGGGGTTCCATTTGCGGAAATTGTCCTTCTGTGATTCCTTGCTCAATAAGTTCCATCAGAACCTTATAAAGCCGGTTCTGGTAAGCTTTCCATTCAGCCCTATTGTTTTCTTCAGCAGTAAATGATTTGGGGGCCTGGAAAAGGAATTCATAGAGGGGGCGGTCAGCATTCACCGTCTCAGCGATCTTTTTTAACATGGAGATGAAGGTGCGTCTGGGGCTGTCACCACCCACTGCCGTCTCTTCTAATTCACGCCAAAGACTTAGCCATCCATGGAGGAGGAGGGCGTTGAAAATTTCTTCTTTAGAGGAGAAATAATAATAAAGCGTCGCTTTTCCAAAACCGGAAACCCGAGCAATCTCATCGATTTTCGCCCCCTCTAATCCTTTTTCCTTAAAAACAGTCAGGGCGCCTTGAAGGATTAGCTCTTTTCGAGCGGCTCTTTCGGCGGCTTTTCGATCAGTTGTTGCAGTGTTTTCCATCTTTCCCTAACTCACGGTTCGGTTATTCGAACGAACGGTCGAATAATAGCAAATCCAGTGCCATAAAAAAAGGATTTTAACCGAAAATAGCGCTTTTTGAGTGACACTTTTGGGGCTGAACAAAGGAAATCGGTTTATAATCGATGGTTTATCCGTAGTCTTGGACATCAATTATCAGTGAAACAGATGCATTTCCCACTTTTGGGATAATGTGAATTAGCTTGCAATAACGAGGGGAATGCGCCTTGCTTTTACAGCTCCACCCTTAAGGGACTGGTCAAGGCCGGCCACTGACCCTTGGCAATATTCCGAGTTCCCTTGAAAACCAGGTAAGAATATTTACCATAATGGGGAACAAGCTGTCCGATTCTTGGTAAAGACTCCAGATCCTGTGAAATAATTACCAAAATCTTGGCGGCGATTTCCTGATCCTCAGCACTGAGAACAAAAGTATGGCCTTCCCTGGGGAATTCTGACCCATTTATGCTGATAGAGGACTCGTTAATGCTTATCTGTTTTGCAAGACCTGCGGGCAGCCTAGTTGGGTTTAATGTGAAAAGTGAGTAATTACCCTCCAGAGCAATATTAACTGTCGTGTTACCAATGGGGGTCACGTCACCCTCGGTTAAATTATCACCAAAAGATTTTAAGGCTTCTTTTTCGGTCTCAATATAGAACAAAAAATGTTTTTCCTGGGCACCCATTACGGCTGCCACTGTTGGTTCAATTTCCTCAGGATATAAATGGCGAAACAGATGATAATCAGGATCAAGCTCAAAGGCTTCGAAATCTCCATCCAGCTCAAATTCATAGGTCGCCTCAGCTGCTGTTAGTCCAATTTCTACATCCTGGTCATTAATCCCCGTAAACCGAATTGGTATTTTAAGTTTATAAAGAGTCTCCGCTGATTGGCTCACTCTGAATTTGACTGTTGTCTTTGCCTCTGTTTTATCAGATTCAAGCAGTTTCACTTCAATCCTGGCGGCTCCAACTCGATCGACCCATTCTGGAATAATAAAACCCAAATCCTCGCCTGAACTCTGCTCATAAGCGGTGACCCACTGTTCCCAGGAAACCTGCTCCCCTGCGTGGGCTGAATAGATGTCACGCCATGCCTGGAAAAAGGCTTCAGTACCGATGATTACTTCGATCATATGGAAAATCATCATGGTCTTATTATATCCAATGGTACGACTTTCTGCATTATGCCGCGCCACAAATTCACGAACCGGGAATTCGTTCTCTGCTGTCACATAGCTTTTATATTGTTTAAGAATATCCTTGCGATAATCTCGGGCGCTTGCTGCTCCCCGAGCAAGTTTATAGTGATAATCAGCCCCATATACAGTTAATCCTTCACACCAATTTCCCTTGCTGTAATCCACATAAATACTATTGCCCCACCAATTGTGTAATACTTCATGCCCCAATGAGGTCATGACGATGAATGGCAGTCGGATAACCTGTTGTCCCAGTAAGGTCCAGGCTGGCATACCATATCCTGTTGGAAAGAAATTTTCGGCAACGGTGAAACGCGTGTAGGGATAGGGTCCAATCATCTCAGAATAGGTTTTCACGTATTCAACCGTTGCTGGGAGATAGGTTTCAAAAAGACTGGTATCCTCTTCAAAAAAATAACAGTAAACATCAACATCGTCTGCCTTGGCGTGTTTAACAACAAAGGGGGCTGCCATGAACATAAGACCGTCTGATTGAAAAGGGTTTTTCCAGGTCTGAATTTTAGTGTCACCCGTTTGTATGTTTCCGATGCTGTTTCCACCAGCAATGGATTCCCAGTGTGCCGGTATGGTGACGCTGACTTCAAAATCCATAAGACCATCATTGGCCCTTGGGTAATAGTAGGCGCTCGGACTGAAATAAGCCCCCTTCTCCAGGATGGTCCCGGTGACTTCCCGGCCAACATTTTGATTTGAGAATTTGACTTCAGTTACGTCAGCTTTGAAATTGGCAGCGTAACTCAGACTAAAAGTGGCCTTCTTCGCGGTGTTCTGATCAAAGATTATGGTTAACGCATCCTTTGGGGGGTCTAACACATCTATTTTAGCACCTAAATCAGGATCTAGCCCACCAATACCATTTGAATCAAGAACCATAAAATTCTGTTGTTTACCATCAACCAGCAGTTCAGATATTTCAGCGCCAGGTGTTAGATACAACACATTTGCCCCCTGGAACACCTGAAATAGCCCCTTGTCTGTGAAGATTGCGTGCTGTTTTTCAACATTGATCATAAAATCCAGTTTGTGGGATTGAAAAATGACCTCATTGACTTCTTTTGACTTGCATGAGACCAGCCATAGACTGCAAAGAATACTCAATATAATGAATTTATTAGCTCTCATTTTGAACCCCTTATCGGACTACAATGGATAATATATTTTCTGGAGAGAGGTATCTCTCAGCAACACGGTTTACATCTTCCAGCCTAACTTTTTTTAACGCATCCAGACTCTCCTGGTCATGGTTCATATCGCCATGCAAAAATAGAGACGTACCTAGATAATAAGCCTGATTGATACTGGAAAGACGTCTAAACATCATGCGGCCCAGATACATGTTGATCGCTTTTTGAACATCAGCCTCTGATAGTTCACCCAGGGTTTCCCGACTCATTAATTGAGGAAATTGGGGTATCAGAACATCCACATTTTGCGGACGGGTGCCCAGCGAGATGTAAAAAAGCACCTTGTCTATGGTCTGGTTAGAGGTAGCCGTCATGCGATATGCCATACCCTGTTTCTCTCTCACGTCAAAAATAATCTTATCAGAGAGAAGTAAGCCCAGCGCTTTCAAAGCCGCCTTATCTCCTGGTTCAACATCTTTAATGAAGCCCCAGAAAAGATAGGATCGTTCACCACCGCCCCGCTTCTCAATCGATACAGGGGCTACGGGTTTGAGATAAGCCTTTTCAGAAAGGGGGATTGTTTTGGCTGGGCTTGCTACCGTACCAGCCAGCAAGGCTTTTGCTACGGCTTTGTCAGTTTTTGGAGATACAACACTGACGACTCGATTGTTTGAAGCAAAATAAACCCGGGCAAAACTGAGTAAATTATTATAGGTCAGCTGCTTATCCGCCTGTTCGGACTGCGGACCATACAGCACAGAATCTTTCAGCGCATTGAACAGATCGTTTGCCTGGTCCTTGCCGCCATGCATTCCACCACCCCTGGAGAATTTACCCCGGGCTGTTTCGAACTCTGCCTGGGTTGGTATAAAGCCATTCATTTCGGCATTCAGAAAAACGATTGCACCGTTTAGGTCTGTGGCCAGCCCTTCAACCCGGATATACCCAAAATCAGGATGAAGATAAATATTATCCATGGGTATCCAGGGATTGTCATTTACGGTAAATTTCAAGCCAAAGCGTTGACTTTGATCCAGCTTTTCAGTTGATTTCATGCGTTGACCAAAACAGTCATGCAAAATCTTGGCTGCATTCGTGCCAAATTCAGCTTCATAAGCGGATTTGTGTTTGAAAAGATAATGTATAGCTAACAATTCTGAGCTTGTATTCTGGCGCACAATCAGACCCATGCCCTTTTCCATACCCTGGATCAATTTGGTGTTGATTTCAGCCTGTGTTTCCTCTGTTTCAGCGATCCCTGCATGATGAAATATGATGGTTGGCTCCATAGAGAAGCGAAATTTTTTCAGCGCTTTCGCCGCCAGCTTGAGCTCAGCTTCTGTAGTCAGATTAAGCACACCATCTATACCATTTACTGCCAGAGCTGTAGAATTATAAATACCAAACATGTGTGGTTTTTCGACGTTCTGTAAAAAACTCGTCTTCCCCGAAGTGACCATGGAGGATAAGGTAGAGCCGGCGATTTTTAGTTTAATGCTTTTTACCTGATCCTGCAAATCAGCATTTATTGAATGTGCTTTTGAATCATTTTTCAGAGTCAGTTTGAAAGCTGCATAGTTTGCGATGGGGCTGTTGTACATTTCAAGTTCAAGGTTTTCATAGTTGTCTGGATACTTACTTTTGAGGACTTTTTCTATCTTATTCAGATTGTCTTTTACACCGGTTTCAAGCAATGAGAAGAAGCCTTTAGCCTGGTTTTCTGGAAGCTGATAAATCTGGTGGAGGGTGTTTGTTTCTCCTCCATAATAACGATCCAACCAGGTTCCGGGTTTGATGCCTGAATCTGCTTTTCTGGATAGTCCTGTCTCCAGAACGGCATCTGTTGGTCGATATACAGTGCCTGGAGCGGCTGCCCCATAAATTCGATTTATCTCCTTGAGCATGGTTGCACTCTCAAAATTGCCGATGGCGCTCAAAATCATGTTATTGGGTAGATAGGTTGATTTATAGTAACTCTGGACTGCATCACGGGACATGTGTTCAATGGTTGAGTATGTGCCCAGGGTCGGCAGCGACAAGGCGTGACCACGATAGAGTTCGGCTGACAGGTTATATTCCATTTGGGTGGCAGACTTGGAAAGACTTTGGGCGATCTCTTCCAAAACGATGCCTTTTTCTTTTTCAAATTTTTCTTCTGGCAGAATGGAGTTGAACAGCATATCAGCCTGAATCTCCATCCCCTCCAGCTGGTATTCCGCCGGCATGACCATCATGTAATTTGTATAGAAGTTACCTGTATTGGCGTTGTTATAACCACCGATTAAATCTGTATCATCATAAAGTTCTCGCTGGGTACGAGTTGTGGTGCCATTAAACAGGAGGTGTTCTAGCATATGACTCATCCCACTGGTTTCGTATGTCTCATACGCGGAACCCGTCTTGACAATCACATTTACACCAACCATTGGTAAGGCTCTGTTTTCAATAAGAAGAACCTCCATCCCATTGTTGAGCTTGTGTATTGAAACCCCCGGCTGGATGGCCCAGACCATTGTGTTCAGAATTATGCAAACCATTAGAATCACAGGATATTTCACTATTCTCTTCATGTGTTTTATTCTTTCTTGTTCAGATTGTGAAACAAAGCGGCAAGTTTTTGCACCAAAAATGGGATTCAAAACATACCCTACATTAGCCTTTATTAATCAATGTTTTTGCATCCATGGACACTGGAATCGGAATATTCAGAAGGTCAAGAACCGTCACGCCAATATCTGATAATACACCATTTGAAAGTCTGGTGGTGGGGTCTGGATCCTCTGAAATATATGTCAATTCCACTGGATTCAAGCTGTGACTGGTTCTCACTGCCCCTGTTTCATAATCGACCATCTGGTCCACATTGCCATGATCAGCAGTCATCAGGATTTGTCCGCCTTTTTTGAGAATTGCAGGGATTGCTTTTCCCAGGCATTCATCAAGCACTTCAACCGCTTTAACTCCGGCATCAAAAATCCCGGTATGACCCACCATGTCTCCATTGGCATAATTGATCATTATAAAATCGTATTTATCTCTGTTAAGCTGTTCTAACAGGGTGTCTGTTACCTGAAAGGCTTCCATTTCGGGGTGATCGGCAAAACTGGCAGGATCAAATCGGCCATTGAGTTCAATACGGTCTTCATTTTTATAAGGCGTGGTAAGTTTACCGTTAAAGAAACTGGTGACATGAGGAAATTTTTGGGTTTCAGCCAGACGCAGTTGATGCATTCCGGACTCAGAGATGAGCTGCCCAACAGTGACTGGTGGTTCGGTATCGTCGTTCTGCGCTTCAACCAGTAAGAAGTCATCAAAACCATCGTAGTAACAGGTCATCCCAACATACTTCACATTCAAATCAGGTTTTGCTGATCCTGGATAGTTCTTTTCGACAAAAGCCTTGGTAAGCTGAGTTGCTCGATCCTGTCGATAATTGGTGTGGAGCAGGACATCACCATCTTTTACACCGGGATAACCATTCATGACAAGGGGGGGAATATATTCATCGAACATATTTTCATTTGCAGGGGTTTTATCGTTTTTCCATGAGCTTTGGATGGCTTCACGGGCTGAATTCACACTGCGCCCTCGACCATTTACTATACACTCATAGGCTTTATCGGTGATTTCCCACATTTTCGCACGATCCATGGCATAATAGCGCCCCATGAGCGTGCCAATGAATACATTTGGCAGTTCCTCGATAAGAGCTTCAAGCGTGCTCAAATGCTCCAGAGAACTCCGCGGTGGGGTATCACGACCATCCAGGAAGGGGTGAACCACGATTTCACCCTCCGGATTCTCTTTGACCGCTCGCTGAATAAACTTAAACATATGATCGTAGTGAGCGTGCACCCCTTCATCTTGAAGTAGACCAAACAGATGAAATACAGACTTTTTGTCTTGCCATTGCTGCATCATGGATTGCCATAATTCACCGCTGTAAATCTGACCGCTCTCCAGCTGATCATTGATACGCTTTAGTTCCTGGGTAACAACTCTACCGGCCCCCATGCTCAGATGTCCCACTTCACTTGAGCCCTGGAACCCCGCTGGCAAACCTACCGACTCTCCCGATGCCCCCAATATGCTGTGGGGATAAATATTGCGAAATCGATCCAGGTTTGGGGTTCTGGCTGCGAGAACCGCATTACCCTCAACCCTTTCTGTATACCCAACACCATCTAATACGATTAAGACTACGGGCTTCATGTATTCAGTTCTTTCTTTTTAAATAATTTCCACATTGCTGTGAATTTAGGATTTGTCAGGGGGTAAAGAACCGCGAATTACGCTAATTGCACGAATGTTTACCGCTCTTACTCTTCATGTAAAACGCAAAGTGAAGCTAGAAATTTGATACCTGGCTTGCCTGCTCAATCATCCCCAACCCTTCTTTGCGTTTGCTCTTTGGAAGCATTGAAGGACTGAGCCTTTTTACGGGTTCGTGGCTTTTTGGGTGGCGGATAAAGAGTTCTTCTAAAGCTTATCATTGGTGATTCTTCACTTCGTTCAAAGTGACCTGACGAGAAGATGTTTTGGGGGCGCTGCTTTTAAGGTTTACAGCTTTCCTCAAGCGCGTTCAAAACCATATCCCAGGCATTCTCGAAATAGGCAATGGTCTCATCCCACTTTTCTCCATCGAGCCAGCCCAGATGAACCAGGTGCACCTCAGTCTGTTTGGAGTCTAGGGTTCGAAATTGGATTACAACCCAGGTACGGTAATCCTGGTTCCGGATTTCTGGTATGCTTGGTGGTGCATTCCAGGTAAATGACAGCATCTGTTCGGGAATAAAGCTCAGGACTTGGTTGCCTTCACCGCCCCGACCCCCGACCGGCTCATCCAGCAAAAAATAAATCTCATAGGAACCTCCAGGTGTCAAATCAATTTTATTGTCTAAACCAAAGAACGTTTTGAGACCTTCGTGGGTGGTCCATTTCCACCAGAGTGTATCTAGTGTAGCACTAACGATTTTTGTTTTTTGGATACTCTTTTTATTGATTTCCACATTAGGTCCTCAATGGTACTTCAGAACATATTATCGGTGTTAGAGAGACCCTCTGCCATAGGCATTAATCCATGGAGAAGATCTAATAAATAATAGCTGGGACCCGTCCGGTCAACCCAGGCTGTAAATTTCCCGGTATTTTTTTTCCAGATAATCCATAAATGGTTGAGCAGATAGTTCTTGGCCTGTCAGTTCTTTTAGCAGCTCCCCAGCTTTACGACCTCGTCCTCGAGAATGGATGTTCTCTCTCAACCAGCCTAATAGGGCAGAAAAATCGCCTCTTCCAAATTGATCTTCAAGACCAGGAATTTCCTGCTTGGCCTGATTAAAAAATTGGACACTATAAAGGTTTCCAAGGGTGTAGGTTGGGAAATAGCCAAAAGCCCCAAATGACCAGTGGACATC
>JABMPR010000078.1 GCA_013202895.1 bacterium
GGAAGGAGGAGATGAAGGAGGATTTCTTGTGGCTGAAGGCACGCCTGAAAAAGTGGCAAAAAATAAAAATTCCCACACCGGAAAGTATTTGAAAGAATTGTTGAAGAATGAAAGGGGGAGAAACTAGAAATTAGAAATTAGAAATTAGAAACTGGAAACTGGAAACTGGAAACTGGAAAGTGGAAAGTGGAAAGTGGAAACTGTGAAGATAGGTTATTCTGAAGCGGACAAATCAATATTACTGCAAATGTTAATCTGTATTTTTGGTAAATAATCCAATTGAAACGGATTTAGTCCCCATGAATCGCTTTTGCGAATTGTGCCATAAGGTGAGAATTAGATTCATCTTCCAGAACATTTCCGGTAACGACAAAGGAAGCTCCGGCTGCCGCTAGAGCTGCGGCTTCATCGGGTGAGTAAATTCCACCTCCGACAATCACCGGAACATTAGTGTAACTGGTGACTGCTTTGACCATCTTGGTGGGTACTGAATATTGAGCACCGCTGCCGGCTTCGAGATAGATGAATTTAAAACCCAAGTACTCTGCTGCCAGGGCATGAGCGACGGCTATCTCTGCTTTATCGCGGGGAATCGGCTTGGATCCACTTACAAATTCGGCAGTAGTTACCCGACCGCTTTCAATAAGCATATAAGCAGTTGCTATTGGTTCAATCCCTAATTCACGAACAATTGGCGCCGCCTGTACCTGGTCGCCAATTAGAAATTGTGGATTCCTGCCACTGATCACTGAAAGGAAAAAGACTGCATCTACGTGCGGAGTCAACTGATTAACGTTTCCTGGAAATAAAATGACCGGCAGCTTGGAAGTGCTCTGAATGTGTTTCATCTTCTGTTGGGCTCCCTCCCCCAGAATCAATGAGCTACCCACCATAATTCCGTCAGCTCCGGATATATTTATTTGCTCGATAAAGGATTCGACTTGATCCAATTCCCAGCGATCTGGATCAACCAGAACAAGATACCCAGCCCCTTTTGCAGCTTTAATTTCCAGCATTTGTTGATAGACACTCAAATTAAAACTCCTTTAGCAATTTTACCAGCCCATCCATTTCAGATTTATTGCGTTTTTCAGTGACGGCAATCAATAATTTGTTTTCGGCATTTTTCTCAAAACGACTCAAAGCTACACCGACCAAGAAGCCACTATTTGCGGCTTTTTTAATCAAATCTTGGGCTAAACCTGGAACTTCAACCAGGAACTCATTAAAGAAATTTTCAGTTTTTACCGAATATCCATCCAGATTATCAATAGCAGCGGCCAGATAATGAGCCTTTTGGGTACATAATTCAGCCACCTTACGCAATCCGTTTTTTCCAAGGGTTGCCATATAAACGCAAGCAGCCAGGGCGTTCAGACCCTGATTGGTACAAATATTAGATGTGGCACGCTCCCTACGGATATCCTGTTCTCTGGTGCGTAATACCATGACGAATGCACGCTTCCCATGCACATCAATACTCTCACCTGCGATCCGACCAGGGATTTTGCGAATAAGAGCCTCTTTAACTGCCATAAAACCTAAATAGGGTCCTCCAAAACTCATATGATTACCCAGGGATTGCCCCTCTCCCACAACAATATCCGCACCCTGTTTTCCAGGTGCTTCTAGAATGTTCAAACTAATGGGATTGACAACTGCAATAAGTTGGATCTTGCTGTCTTCAATACTTGCTTTGATTGCGCTAAGATCCTCCAGGCTCCCATAGAAATTCGGATTCTGGATCACAACACCTGCAACGCTACTATCAAGTTTGGATGCAAGTGAGTCAAGGCTGGTGTTTCCCCCTTCAATATCGACATACTCAAATTCAAGACCCTGGTGATGGGCATAGGTTATGGCAACATCACAATAGATAGGATTGACACTTTTTGAGATTAGTATTTTCTGACGCTGAGTATGCCGAGCCGCAAGCAAACAGGCTTCAGCCATTGCACTGGCACCGTCATACATGGATGAGTTAGCCAGATCCATACCTGTGAGCTCACAAATCATGGACTGGTATTCATACATTGCCTGAAGGGTGCCCTGAGATACTTCAGCCTGATAAGGTGTATAGGCAGTATAAAATTCTGACCGACTGATCATGGTATCCACCACATGTGGAATAAAGTGATCATAACTACCGGCTCCCAGGAAGGATATATGGGAAACAGCACTGGCATCTTGAGCGAGAATGTGCTGGACATCACGTTTATGCTCTATCTCAGATTTAGCGGGTGGCAATGGAAGATCGCCGTGGAAGCGTAATGCTTCAGGGATGTTAGCAATAAGTTCATCAAATGAGGAGATTCCTACCTCGTTCAGCATAGCAAGTTGTTCTGCTTCAGTATTAGGTATATAGTGACTCATTGTGCTCCAGTCAGGAAATAGTGCTCGTGTATGACTCAGCGTTCATGCAACCATCCAATTCAGAACTGTCACCAAACTTTATTTTCAATATCCAACCATCCCCATAGGCATCTTGATTAATCAATTCGGAATTATCATCCAGCGCCTCGTTCACTGCCTCGATGACCCCATTCACTGGAAGGAAGACATCAGCGACCGTTTTTACGGCTTCGATTGTGGCGACGGCTTCACCTTTAGAAAATTTATCACCCGCCTCAGGTAATTCAACGAATACGACATCTCCCAATTCACCCTGAGCAAAATCTGTGATTCCAATGGTAGCAATATCACCATCCACTCGGATCCACTCATGATTTTCAGTGTACAATAGGTTTTGTGGTACGTTCATTTTTTGATACTCCTCGATGGGAAATTATTTATACAGTCAAAAATTATCAACGCATTGCTCATAGCAAAAATCCCGCCTAACTTTTGATTCAAAACGGGATAAAATCTTAAAATCGAGCTGGTGTTCCATTTCCCTATTCCCGACTGGGGTCATATTTAAAGGAATCCAGAAAATGAGTGTCAAAGTTCCCAGCCCGGATCTGTGCATTCTCAAGCAGTTGAATATGGAAGGGAATGGTCGTTTTTGGACCCTCAATGATAAATTCTTTCAATGCACCCAGCATTCGATCAATTGCTTCGTCCCGGGTTGGGGCATGAACGACCAGCTTTGCCAGCATTGAGTCATAATACGGAGGGATTTGATATCCACCATAAATATGACTATCCACACGAATACCTCTCCCACCCGGAAAATGTACACTCTCGATGAAAAGTGGGGAGGGTTGAAAGTTTTTTGCAGGATCTTCAGCATTGATGCGACATTCGATAGAGTGTCCTCTCGGCTGTAAATCCTCGAGCCAATCAGGTAATCTATTGCCGGCATGGCAGCCGATCTGTTCCCTTACTATATCCACACCGGATACCTCTTCTGAAACAGTGTGTTCCACCTGAATTCGGGTATTCATTTCCATGAAATAAA